>JAAZCH010000026.1 GCA_012513395.1 Tissierellia bacterium | reverse complement strand
GAACAAAATCGCTACGCGATAGTTCTTTGACTTAATTTTATACTATAGCCTCTTGATTTAACAGAGGCTTATTTTATTGCGCAAAAAAATAGTAGTTAATCCCCTGACTATAAGTTATTATTGAATCACGACAAAACAAAATAACTAGAAAGGAGGACAACTACTATCCGCAAATCTATTTTACCATGTCTGACCAACTTCAACAACATCCTTATAACTTATTCTTTTTTCTTTTGCATACGATCTCCTCCAGAGATGAGTGGTGGCCTATTAACTTACCCTCTATTCTGAAAGGAGATATTTTTATGTCTAACTCTAAATTTCAACATTACTACGATGAACTGGATACTTATCTTGAGCTTCGTGATCTTGCTAAGAATACAGTGAAATCCTATCATTCTTATCTCAGGGCCTACCTTACCTGGATTTCCGAAACCCTGGCGGTTTCGCCTAAAGAGGTCACTTACGAAGATATTCGGTACTATCTTCTTTATCTTAAAAAGGTTAGGAACCTGTCAAATCACAGTATCAATGCTCACTCTTCCTTAATCCGTTTTTTCAGAACCTTTATCCTTAAGCAAGGATGGGATCCCTATGAAGTTCCTCGAATGAGATACAACACTCCTCTTCCCTTTATCCTGTCCAAAGAAGAGGTCTTTACTTTCATCGATTCCATTCCAAATCTTAAACATAAAGCTTTCGTTGCTCTACTCTATTCAGCAGGGCTTCGCGTCAGTGAGGTCTGTCATCTTCGTTACGAAGATCTCTACCGCAACGATGGTCGTATTTTTATTCGGCGGTCTAAAAACAGAGCAGAGCGCTATTCTTTGTTGTCTGACAATACCCTTGAAATTCTTACTCAATACTGGCGTGCCTATGGAAGACCAAGAGGAGGTTGGCTATTCCCAGGTCAAAAACCTGACTCTTATATGGTGACTAATACGGGTAGCCTAATCGTTAAGAATCATCTTAAGCATTTAGGCTGGTCATGTCCTGTAACTTCTCATACTTTTCGCCATTCTTTTGCCACTCACCTCTATGATGCAGGGACAGATCTCAAATCCATTCAGGCTAATTTGGGGCATAAATCCATTAATAGCACCACACTATATATCCATTTATCTAAAAAGGGACTAGGTAACGTCATTAGTCCCTTTGATGTGCGGTGATACGATGAGTTATGCCATACAAGAAATTTTCAAAAATTCCTATACAGACTATCAAGAAATCCATCCTACTTATCCAGATACTCATAAGGTCGCTTGGGCTATTTCAAACTGCAAAACTCCTCTGATGGGAGGAAACCAAGCAGTCTGTCAAGACTGCCAAGCATCTCACACCCATTATAACTCTTGCCGCAATCGTCATTGCCCATGTTGTCAGGCCATCAATAGAGAAAAATGGATAGATGCAAGGAAAGCAGATGTGGTCGATGCTCTTTATTTTCATGGTGTATTTACTGTACCTCACGAGTTAAACCATCTCATTTTTTCCAATAAGAAAATCCTCTATAATCTTCTTTATTCGAGTTGCGCGGAGACCCTAAAAGAGTTAGCCCAAGATAAGAGATATTTAGGTGCTGAGATTGGATTCACTACTATCCTTCATACTTGGGGTAGCGATCTTTCCTATCACCCTCACATTCACGCCATTGTTTTAGGTGGTGGACTAAGCAAAGAACAGAAATTCCTATCGGCTAAGACCGGCTTCTTATTTCCCATTAAAGCCGTCTCTAAGCTTTTTCGTGGAAAGTTTTTACACGGATTGAAGATTCTTTATGATGAGGGCCAGTTGAAAATCCCTTTTTCTAATGTCATGCTTCAGTATCGTAGAGAGTTTAATGATTTTCTCTCCTTACTTTATGCTAAAGAGTGGATTCCCCATCTCAAAGAAACTTTCAAAGGAGCAGAAAATGTCATCAATTACTTAGGGCGCTATACCCATAATATTGCTATTTCGAATTCTCGAATTCTTAAGGTCACATCTGACTCTGTCACCTTTAAGATTAAAGACTATAGAACAGGTAAACCGTCCACTCTCACTTTATCCTTAGTGGAGTTTATCCGTCGCTTTCTCATGCATGTTCTACCCGATCGATTCGTGAGAATCCGGCATTATGGGCTCTTGAGTAATCGCTCAAAGTGTAAAAAGATGACGTTAGTTCGTAGCTTAATTGGTGGCGCTGTATTTAAGCCTAAATTCAAGGACATGACCACATTAGAAATTTTAAAAAATCTCTATGGTATAGATCCTAAAATTTGTAAGAAGTGTGGAAGTACTAACCTCCGAAATAGACGATTAATCTTTACACCTAAGTTAGAGTAACTTTTTTCTTTTTTTTAATCTGTAGAATTTAGATTTTTTTGCTCCACGTAAATGGGGTTGTTTGCTCTGCCTATAAATTGTAATTTATTGGTAAAAGCTATAACTCTGTTGAGCTTAAGGTCTAAACCTTTGCTCAACGAGGCAAATAAGGTCTATTGATTCCCCATAGGATGATGATTAGAACCGCGACTTTGTCCAATAGGAAAAATAATATTCGAGCCATCTTAACTTCGATGTTCAAGATGGCTCTCTTTTTGGCTCAACTATTATTCTTTCCTAATTAATTATACCAATACTCAAGAAAATAGTCCATTTTCAACACAAGATAGAAAACGAGCCTTAATTTAAGCACCTTACATAGAGAGTTAAGGCATAAGATAAAGATAAACTATCTCCTTGAGCCTAACGTGATGTCTTTTGTCTGACCAGTAATTATTTGATCCGTTAGCACCATCAATTCTTATATACCTAATCTATCAAACTAACGTAAATTAACAAACCTCCCAACGAAAATCTTATTTTCATTGGGAGGTTTGTTTTTATTATTTTGTATTAAGTTTTTATTTCGTTTTTCTATGAAATCTTTGGATTAGATTCAGCTTCATGACTACGGTGCTGGCTATAATACATTAATCCTAAGATTGTCCATACGGCTAAAGCAATCAACGCTCCTATGCTTAATCTTCCCGGTGAACCTGGAATGACTAAAAGAGCAATAAAGCTAAGACTTACCGCAGCTCCAATAACCGCCTGAACTTTTTCCATGCCTTTTACAGATTTTGCTGCAATATAG
>JAAZCH010000189.1 GCA_012513395.1 Tissierellia bacterium | reverse complement strand
TAGTCTATAGCTGCACCATTTACGATAAACTTTCCGTCATATCCACGATTTGCTTCTATTACATCATCAGGAGTCAAATGTATATGTGCATCTATCTTGGAAATATCTTTCCATTTACTCATTTGAAACCTCCTAAAACTCTGTTTTATTTAAATTATACTAATTTTAAAATTTTGTTTCTCTGGTAGAGAGCTTGAAACCCAGTATCCATCGTTACTATCTGCCGTTGTCATAATTATGACACGAGACCCACATCAAGGGTCAAATGCAATATCATTTGATTTTATATTAAGTAAGTCACAGAAGAGATTCGTTATATGTTTTGGAGTAAGTATTATTCCTAAAGATTGACCATCTCCTCCAGAATAAGACATAAATTCTCCGTAGAATCTTCCTAAATAATCCTCACCATCTCGGTTATATCTAATATTTTGATAAACTCTTTTTTGTAAAAATTCGGTATAGTATTTTAAAGGAGTTTTACCTAGAGTATCGTTCTTTTCATTAATCAAAGTATTGTCTCTAATTACAGAAAACTGGCTTAATAATTTGTCTTTTTTTACTTGTGGAGAAACATTAGCCCTATCTAAGTTGTCTTTTATTGCTTTATAAATTTTTTGACCATCTGCGGTCTGTTCATTAGTATCTCCAATAAGACTATCTACTGAAAAATTTCCAAAATCAGCTTCTCTTAAAGCAAGTAAAATTCCAGAAACAATTAAAGGTTTATCCTTGTCTTGGATACTTCCATAGTTTCTTAAATCTTCATGTAGTTCAGCTGCATCTTTTAAAATTTCTTTTGTTTCTTTTTCTTCTGCTGTATCTTCTTGGAGAATTTCTTTGATGTAGTATTCATCTATATTATCTTCGTTAAAAAGTATAAAGCCTTCGGTTTCTGGAAGTTCTTTATAGTTTTGTCGTTCATTTATAAATATTGGTGAAATTCTATGACGCTTTTCATTTCCTGAAACACCTATAGCTATAATCTTCCTATAGGAAGTATTCATTGATAAATGTTTTCCATAAAACAAAGCCCCGTTAACAGCATAATTACATATGGATTCCGAGTCTTCTGATAAAAGATCGTCTATAGTTCTATTTTCATGAAATGATACAGACGATTTATCTTCTATAACAATTAAAAAATCTTTGACTACACCTGTATATTCAGGAAAGCCTACATTACCTGTCCCTCTTTTTGATGCCGTCTTTAATGCATCGCTTATTTCTTTGATAGTTGAACCTTGAGGAGCAAGCTGAATATCTGCTTCTTTTAATAAATCATAAACCCAAAGGTCTGTGCTTTTTTCTTTTATGTTCATTTTTCATACTCCATAATATCTTCAATCTTACAATTTAAACATGATAAATTTTTGTTATCGTTTCTAAGTCAATTATTTTTACCTTATTGTTGAATAAAAATTAAGCTGAGTTCTTTGAAGATTAGCTTTTTTAAGTTTGTTCTTACTGATACTTTTCTTTTTTAGAACTTATGGTTCTATTCTATC
>JAAZCH010000188.1 GCA_012513395.1 Tissierellia bacterium | reverse complement strand
TAATAGATTCATTCCAACAAATAAAAGACTTAGGTTTTGATGAAAAATATTTTACAAAGCCTAATATTGCTGGTATTAATTATGATATTAATGGAAACGAAATCATGTATGAAAATGAAAACAAAAAATTAGAACCAAAAAAAACAAATTATATAGTTAAATAAGATAATTATTTAAAAAATATTATAAACCAATTTAAAAACACGCCTACTTAATAGACGTGTTTTTATATTATTAATAAAATTACTTTTAAAATTAAAAATCTACACCAAATTTAATGTAGATGCTAACAGTATTTCTGGTGGCTTCACGCGGAATTGAACCACGGACACAAGGATTTTCAGTCCTCTGCTCTACCGACTGAGCTATGAAGCCAATCAAAATGGCGGTCCGTACGGGATTTGAACCCGTGATCTCCTGCGTGACAGGCAGGCGTCCTAAACCGCTAGACTAACGGACCATAATGGTTGCGGGAGCAGGATTTGAACCTACGACCTCCGGGTTATGAGCCCGACGAGCTACCGAACTGCTCTATCCCGCGATATAATTGGCGGAGAAAAAGGGATTCGAACCCCTGCGCCGTTGCCGACCTTCTGGTTTTCAAGACCAGCCCCTTCAACCAGACTTGGGTATTTCTCCATAAAGATCCTCTTAATGAGGACAAATAAATTATAACATACTCAACTTTTCATTTCAATCAATGAAAAGTAGTTATTTTATAAAAAGAGCTACGCTCTTTATTATCAATGGTATCCTGTATGCGACTCGAACGCATGACCCTTTGATTAAAAGTCAAATGCTCTACCAACTGAGCTAACAGGACATAAGATTTTTGGTTGCCCCGGAAGGATTCGAACCGTCGAATGTCAGAGTCAAAGTCTGATGCCTTACCACTTGGCTACGGGGCACTAATGGTGGAGAGACATGGATTTGAACCATGGAACCCGAAGGAACAGATTTACAGTCTGCCGCGTTTGACCGCTTCGCTACCTCTCCAATAATGGTGCCGACAGAGAGAGTCGAACTCCCAACCTACTGATTACAAGTCAGTTGCGCTACCAGTTACGCTATGTCGGCTTTCAAATGGTGGGCGATGCTGGACTCGAACCAGCGGCCCCCTGCTTGTAAGGCAGGTGCTCTAACCAACTGAGCCAATCGCCCATTTCTTGGTGCCCGAGGCCAGACTTGAACTGGCACAAGGTTTAATCCTCGCAGGATTTTAAGTCCTGTGCGTCTACCGGTTCCGCCACTCGGGCAGGCACAGTCTTAAATATAAGACTATATGAGTATAACTCATTTTTTAGTCTTTATCAAGTAAATTTTACTTGTTTTAATATTTTTGTACATAATTTAATTATCTATTTCAGTTAATTTGGTTTCTATCCACTTATTAAGATTTTCTGATAGAGGCAAAAATCCTTTTAATGTTTCTTTAACTTTTTTATTTTCATCATCATAATTATAATTAATATTCTTTATTGATAAATTTAAACGTTTCTTTTCCTTATCAATATCTTGAACATAAACATATATTGAATCGCCTATATTAACATATTTATTAATATTACTTACAAACCCTTGAGTTATTTCTGATATATGAATAAGACCACTAAAATCATTTTCTAAAGTCACAAAAATTCCGTATTCTTCTATTCCACTTACTACCCCTTTTACTATATCTCCTACTTTATACATAATATCCCTCTTAATAATTATAACATATGAACTTTACTTAATAAATTTTTTTTTGTATAATTAAATTGGTGATAAAAATGAATGATAAAATATTAGAAATAATAGAAAAAATGAGGCCTTACATGAATAGCCATGGTGGAGATATTGAATTTATTAAATTTGAAGATGGAATTGTTTATGTAAAAATAACTGGTTTTTGTAGTACTTGTCCATACCAAAGTGCTACACTTCAAGATGGATTACTTGAAGCATTAAAAAGTGAAATTCC
>JAAZCH010000187.1 GCA_012513395.1 Tissierellia bacterium | reverse complement strand
GATGCTATATTGTTCGTATTTTTCTACTATCCAGTCGAAAAACTTTTCCCTTGCTTGAACGTTGGTTGCTAGGAAAAGGGTAAAGGAAATTCCCACTACTAAAAAAATCATGGCAACTCTTTTTGCAATTCTAGCAAATTTATTTTCTATTTTTATATTAAGATTTCTTATGGATTTTTTGAAGTTTCTCGAATATTTGGGTTTTTCTTTAAAGTTATCCCTATTTAATTCGCCAGTATATTCTTTCAACGCCATGTTGGAGGCTAGTTCCATAGAGGTATCGTCAATCCATTTTCCTTTTAGGTTTAAAGATCTTGAAAGAAGTCTTTTTATATACAAAAGTTTCCCCTTTGCATCTACAATCTCATAAGTCTTTTTTGTTTCTTCAGGAGTTAGATTAAAGGAGTATCTAGAAAATACTATGTTTTTATATTCTATTGGAAGAGATAATATTTTCTCGGAAAGTTTTATTATTTCTTATTCTGATAATATTTTGTAAGAAATTTCTTCTAAATTTAAAGTGGACAGCTCTTTTAGTTCCTTTTCATATGAGGATTTTGCGGCTTTAGAAAATATTTCATCTATTTTATTTTTCATGTTTTTCACCTTCCCCATAATATTTTCGGAGCTTTTGAATAATTCTTTGTCCCCTTTTTTTAGCGGCTTCTTCTGTGATTCCTAAGATCTCCCCAATCTGTTTATATCCAAGATTTTTAACGTAGTATAAAACGATAAGTTCCCTGTCTTCTTCCGTTAGTTTATCTATCGCTTTTATAAGTAGTTCCAAATCGGAGTTTAAAATAAATTCCAATTCTATGGAAGTAGTGTCTTTAAATTCGGAAAAAACGTCTATGTCTTCTGTTTTAACTATGTTTTTTCTTTTTCTAATTATGTTTACGCTTTCGTTCTTCACTATAGTAACGCAGTAAGGGTGGATTTGGGGACTGGAAAGTTTCATAATTGTTTCGATATTTTCCATTATTTTAACAAAAGCTTGGGCAGTTGCCTCTTCTGCGTCGGTTTTATTTTTTAAAATATTAAAAGCTGTTTTATACATTTTCAGATTTAATTCTTTGTAAAGTTTTTCTACAAATTTTCTCTCATCAAAGTCTAAAGACAAAATAATTGCAATCACCAAATCACCTACCTTAACATTTATTCTAACATTTAAAACTAATTAATAAAATAATAAGAATAGGGAAGGTCGAAACCTTCCCCAAACTTTACTAATTATTTTAATTCTCCCATCATCTGATACAAAAAGTCGTGAACATTTGTAACTAGAGTTTTCACTTCCAAAGTTCCCCTATCCGTTAGTTTGTTTACAGAAAATTCCTGCAAATCCACAGAGTAAATGTGAATTGGTTTTGTCACTTCGTTAAAGATATTATAAGAGGGGGTCATATTTCCCGATGCAATCGTAAATAGCACAGAAGATAGACAAATGAGCATTGTCGCCTTTCTCGTATGAAATCTCATTGCGTCTTGGGCTTCGTAAACGTTGTTGTAAGTTTCTGGAAGTTTGTATCTGTCTCTAATTGAGCCTGCAATTACAAAGGGAATGTTATTGTCCACAAGGGTTTTCATAATTCCATCTTCTACTATTTTATCTTCTACTGATTTTTTTATGCTACCCTTTTCCCGAACTTTTGAAATAGTTATATAGTCTTGAAGTGTTTCGGTTCTG
>JAAZCH010000186.1 GCA_012513395.1 Tissierellia bacterium | reverse complement strand
TTGTAGGGTTTGGTCATCCTTGACAAACCGCTCCACGAATGTGGAGAAGAACTTGAATTGAATATCGTAACTGGAAATAATTGTTCATTTATATAAAAAAGGAGGCGAGGATATGTCTTTGGAAGATTTTAAATGTCCTAACTGTGGAGGAAGTTTATCTTTTGATACGGATAAACAAAAGTTAGTTTGTGATTTTTGTGGGTCCGAATACGACATCGACGCTCCAGAACTTCACGAACATAATCACGAAGGAGAACCTCATGTCCATCATCACTCCCGGGAGGAATCCGGTGGCGACAAGAAAGTAACGGAAGTCATCACTGACGATGAGGGAAATGTTTGGGAACAAGAGAAGGAATTTTGGTCAGAGGAAGAAGAAGATGAGTTCAAGGTGTATTCTTGTAATTCCTGTGGCGGAAAAATTATTGGCGACGAGACAATGGCAGCTACATCCTGTCCATTTTGCAATAATAATGTAGTCATTCCTAGCCAATTTGAAGGAGACTTGCGTCCTGATTTTGTCATTCCTTTTAAATTGGACAAGGAGTATGCAAAAAATTCTTTGAAAAACTTTTACAAGGGAAGGAAGCTTCTTCCCAAGGTTTTTACAGACCAAAACCACATCAACGAAATAAAAGGAATTTATGTTCCTTTCTGGCTTTATTCAGGTACAGCCAATGCTAATTTAGAATTTACTGGAACGAAGATACGAATGTATTCTGACTCTAACTACAATTACACGGAAACTAAATACTATGATATCAACCGTGGAGGGGCTATGAACTTCAAGTACGTTCCTGTAGACGGTTCTTCAAAAATAGATGATATACTCATGGAATCCATCGAGCCCTATAGATGGGATGAAGCGACAGGCTTTACTACTAAGTATTTGGCGGGATTTTTGGCAAATAGATACGACATGCAAGCCAAGGATTGCATTCACAATGCAGAAGAGAGAATTAGAAATACTACCATTGATACTTTTAAAAACTCGGTGACTGGATACGACACTGTATCTTTAAAAAGAACTCAATACGAATTGGGGAAAATAAATATCAATTATGCCCTGGCTCCTGTATGGTTTTTAAATACAGAGTGGAATGGAAAATTTTACACCTTTGCCATGAATGGTCAAACAGGAAAAATAATCGGTGATGATATGCCCATAGACAAAGGAATTATGATTAGAAAATTCCTGATGGTAGCAGTAGCTGTGGCATTAATTATATTTATTGCTGGAATTTTTATTTATCCTAGGTTATAGGAGGCTGAAATGAAAAACAATAAAAAAATTCTGATTTAAATAATACTCCTATTATCCATTTTCTTTACTACGACGGTTTTTGCAGCAGGTTTCATCCCTCCTCCTAGAACTTTAACGAGAGTGGAAGATGAAGGAAATCTTCTATCTTCCATAGAGGAAGAAAGTTTGCGACAAAAACTAGACGAAATTAGCGAAAGGCATAATGTGGACGTAATAGTAGTGACTAATTATTCTCTAGGTGGAAAATCAGTCATGGAATATGCTGATGATTACTTCGATTACAATGGATACGGCTTAGGCAGAAACTATGACGGAGTATTACTTCTACTTAGTATGGAAGGAAGGGATTGGTGGATTTCCACTCACGGATATGGAGTTACTGCATTTACTGATTATGGAATAGAATTTATCGGAGATAAAATAGTAGGAAATTTAAGTGACGGAAATTATTATGATGCCTTTGTCCAATTTGGAGATTTGGCAGATGAGTTTATCGAACAAGCTAAAACAGGTGAACCATATGACGTGGATAACAAACGCACAAATGAACTAACGGCAGCTGCACTTTTGGGGATATCAGGACTATCCCTAGGAGTTGGCGGAGTAGCAGGTGGAGGATACGCAAAAACTTTGGCAAATACTCATAAGACAAAAAGAAGAGCGACTGGCGCTACAGGATATCACTTAGGTATAGCTAATTTTGTAAATACTTATGACAGATTTCTAAACAGTAATGTGACCAGATCTCCAAGACCAAAAGCGTCCTCGTCATCATCTGGAGGAAGTTCCACTCATACCTCCTCATCTGGAAGAAGCCACGGCGGTGGTGGAGGGAAATTTTAGTATATTAATATCTTGCTTATTATTTTAAGTTAGGGTATAATTCTTTTACGTTGATGAGACGAGTAA
>JAAZCH010000185.1 GCA_012513395.1 Tissierellia bacterium | reverse complement strand
GGCAGTGGCAGTAGAAATGTCAGTTATTCCAATATAGTTTCCGTCATTTGAAATCACATATTGATTTATCATAGTTGTAAATCTGGAATTTGAAATATTTCCCAAAGTAGTTTCTTCATCCTTTTCAAAATTATATATTTTGATATTGCCGTCTTTGTCTAGTATCAATATTAAATTATTATCTTGGGAGACAGCTTTGATATTTCCTACAATATTTCTTTGGGAAAGAGTGGATTCTCGGTTTATTATTCTAATTGTAGAATCTACAGAACTAGTGATAATATATTTTTCATCATCAGTGGTATAAATCCCATAGACACTATCTCCATGGGTGGAACCAGGACTTTCAACCATTTGAAAACTACCAAGTTCTGGTTTGTTTTTTATATCTTCAAATATCCCAATGCTATGGTCTTTGCTAAGAGCTACTACTAAAGTATTTCCATCTTGGGATATTCTCATCCTCTCCACATTAGATGGGGTAAAAAAGTATGAATATACGCTTCCATCCTCTATATTCCATGATGCTATACTATTTGTACTTGTCCCAAAAAGAATTTTTGAATCTGGACTAAAGTATAATCCGTTGGTATATTCTTCTATTACTGTTTTCTCTCCTGTATGAGTATTGAATATTTTTATAGAAAAATCATCAGAGTATGCATAGTATTTTGAATCAGGTGAAAGTACAGTATTTCGAAAGTTTGTTTTTTCTGTTGTAGATTCTATTACCTCTACGTATTTATTTTCATCTAAATCGTAAATCATAATTCTACCCATGCTATCTGCGACAATAAACTTTTTCTCCCCAGTTAGAGAACTGATATTAGTAATGGTTTCTTCATAATTATCTAATTTAAAAGAACCAGCAATTTCGTAAGTATTTCTATCTAAAATTATTACATCCCTCATACCAGCAATTAAAATCAAATAGTTTCCTTCTTTTGTGAAACCCATCTCTTGAATATAAGAACCAGAACTAGAAAAAATTTCCTCGTATTCCAATGTGTCTAAATTGTATTTTAATATTTCGCCCCCTCTAGTGGCAATATAAAAATACTCATCTTCCTTGTCTATAGTTATAGCAGAAATAGGTGAGTTTAGTTCAATTCTTTTTACCAATTCTCCATTGGAAATATCCCATATATTTCCAGTACTTAGCTCCCCTCCTGTTATTAAATATCCTCTTTTATTGGAAACAGAAAATCTTGGAGTTGTGCTATCTGAATCTATTAATTGCATGGTACTAAATTTTGGACTTAATAGAGCATCATTTAATATTCTAGTATAATTGGCTTCTAGTTGGTTGTAGTTTTCCATGTCAGGGGTAATATTTTTCATAGCCTCTTTAGAAACTAAAAGAGAAAATGCTCTATTTCCTTCTGAGATAGCTGTATCAGCTGATTTTAAAACCATCATAGAGGTCTGTTGGGTAGCAGTTTGTTTAGCCCTTTCTGCTTGGAAATATAAATTGGTCATGGAAATACCAAAAGCTAAAAGTATTAAAGCAGCAGC
>JAAZCH010000184.1 GCA_012513395.1 Tissierellia bacterium | reverse complement strand
CCAATAACAGTAGGAGGTAAAACAAGGGGTAGTGTCAAAATGACATCTAATACCCCTTTTATACTTCCTGGTAATCTCTTTATATAGTAAGCGAAAAATATCCCCAGAAAAAATGTAAATACTGAGGATATTAATGCAATTCTAATGGAATTATACAAAGGGAATAAATCCATAATATCTCCTAATTAACAGGTGCAAATCCAACGGATTCAAATATTTTACTAGCTTCTTCTCCTTGAAGATATTCTAGAAATTTTTGAGCTTCTTCTTTGTTTTCACTATTTTCAAGGATTGCTCCTGGATATATAACTTTATTTTCTAGCATAGAGTCATCAGCCTCAGCCACCACTTCTAGTCCTGCGGAATATGCATCAGTTGCATAAATAACTCCACAATCTACTACCCCTTCTGATACCCAAGTAGTTACTTCTTTTACATTAGAACCGTATGTAACTTTAGGTTGAATGTCATCCCAAATACCTAAGTTGGTAAATAATTCTTCTGAATACTGTCCTACTGGAACATCAGAATTTCCCAATGCTATGGACTCTACTTTTTCTGTCCCAATTTCATCAAAAGCCTTGATATCTTTTGGATTTCCTTCCGTTACTGCCAAAGTCACTTTATTTTCTAACAGGTCTATTCTAGTTTCACTATCAATAGGTGAAGATCCTTCTACCTCTCCTTTTTCAGGATCAAGAGCGTTCATTTGCTTTTGTGCTGCTGAAATAAATATGTCACAGTTAGCACCTTCGTCAATTTGAGTTTTTAGAGTTCCTGAAGAATCAAATGTATATAAAATTTTAACATCATTTTCTTCCTCATATTTCGTCTTAATTTCTTCCAATGTTTCCGTCATAGACGCTGCTGCAAAAACCGTCAGCTCCTTGGTTTCTCCAGTTTCAGTAGTCGCCGTATTTTCTTTGTTACTTGAGTTACATCCTACACTTGCAATGGTAAGTAGCAGTGCTACTCCAACTAATGCAATTTTCTTCATAATTATTTCCTCCAATAAAAAAAGTTGTTTTGGACAACAAAACAACTACGAAAGAATCGTATAAAAATGTTGTCCTTTTCAATGCGGAAGGCCAAAGTATTTCTCCTTTAACCCTAGGACTCTTTAAGAGTCGACGGCAAAGTTTCCATGGGATAACCTTTAGGAAAATTTGCTCGGATTCATTTAATACAATTCATATATTAACATTTCTTTAACAAATTATCAAGTGAATGAGGCTTATAAGAGATTTTATTCTAGAATATGTCCCTTATTGAACAACTCTATTTAGCCTTGCCAATTTTCATTTAATCTATTCATCCAATCATAAACATCCATATTATAAACTTCTTTTAAATTTTCTTTGGTCATTACTTCTTCTATATTTCCAAAGGAAAAGACTTTTCCTTCTTTTAATAGTAAAGCTTTGTTGCCATACATTCTTGCCAATCGTAAATCGTGGACCACTGATATTACCCCTCGATTTTTCTCTTTTTTCCAACAGTCAATTAAATCAAAAATAGATTCTTGGTAAACTAAATCCAAATGATTTGTAGGCTCATCTAGTATCATAAGTTTAGGGTTTTGCACTAGTAATTGGGAAAGAAATACTCTTTGTAATTCTCCACCTGACAAAGTCAAAACTGAGCGATTCTCAAAATTTTCCATTCCTGTCATCTCTAAAGCTTCTCTTAGAATACTTTCTTCTTGTAATAATGGACTTCCAAATATTCCTTGTCCCCTAGAATAAGCCCCTAGACCCACTACATCTTTAACCTTAAAATTATATGAAACGTAATGATTTTGCATTAAAACTCCTATTTCTTTAGCTCTGCTCTTGGGAGATAGGTTCTTAACATTTTTCCCATCTATTAAAACTTCACCAGTATATGGTGCTCCTTGGGAAATCGCATTGGCTATGGTAGTCTTTCCAGCTCCATTTGGCCCAATTATCATTAGCCAATCATTTGCTTGTAATTCAAAATTAATATCTTGAAGTATTTGTACTTCAGCATATGAAACTGATAAATTATTTACTTTAAGCATCATCTCACCTTCCTCATGGAGTAATAGATATAAACAAATAAAATGGAACCTACAAAAGATGTAATTACACCTATCGGCAATTCTATAGGACTTAAAACAGTTCTAGCTATTAAATCTGCAAATAATAGAAATATACTTCCGCCGATAGCAGTTACGATGAGTAATTTATTATGACTAGGTCCTACAAGTCTTCGCATTATATGAGGAATTATCAATCCAACAAAACCGATACTACCACTAAAAGCTACAGAAACTCCAATAATTGCAGAAACACATACCATTATAGAAAGTTTAACTTTTCTTACATCCACGCCAATATGAGCAGCATTTTCTTCGCTAATAGCAAAAGCATCTAATTCTCTAGATTTAGAAATAATTATTGTACCAAAAATCAATAACACAATAAATATTATTAATGCGCCCATATATGTACTACCTGCCAAGCTCCCCATGGACCAAGAAGTTATTGACTCCAATTTATTTGATGCAAATACTATAATAAAGGATCTGATACTCGATGCAAACATGGAATATATTACCCCTAACAAAATAATGGTATTAGTAGTTAGATTAAAGTCCAGTTTGTATGACAATGACAAAATAATTATTATAGAAATAAATGCAAAAAGAATTGCCATCACTACTGTTCCACCAAAGGGTATTATAGGAATTCTAATATTATATGCAATTGCAATTACAGCTCCTAGAGCTGCTCCAGATGTAACTCCTAAAGTTCCACCCTCTGCCAAAGGATTTCTAAGTAACCCTTGCATCGCTGCTCCTGATAAAGCCAAAGAGGCTCCAACTAGAGTCGTTGTAATAACCCTAGGAAGCCTCACTGCTAAAATTATAGAAGAAAAAGCTGATACAATCTCTTCTCCTTTTATTTTGGATAATAGAATTTCAAAAATCTCACCAACAGGAATAGACACAGAACCTACTCCTAAACAAATAAGCATTGTAATTAAGAGTACTATACCAAATATAATGTAATGATGAAATTTAAATTTATCTATTTTATCCATTTATTTCACTCACTTATAAATTCACTTAAAGCTTTTGCACCTTGAACTAATCTTGGGCTAGGTCTAGATAGACTATCGTCAGTTAAGTTCAATACTTTTTCATTTTGTACTGCACTGATACCTTCCCAACCAGCTCTACCTAGAATTTCTTCCACTGGAGTTTCTCCTTCAGTTGAGCCCATTGCTATTGTTACTATATAATCAGGATTTCTTGCAATAACTTCTTCTTCTGAAACTTCAGACCACCCTTCAATGTCAGAAAAAATATTTTCAAGTCCTAAAATATTTCCTATCTCGTCCATAAATGTTCCAGAACCACCACTCCAAAGACCGTATTCTAGTGGAGAGATTTCAAAATAAATTGTCTTTCCTGCATTTTGTTCTGCAGTTTTTGATAATTCTTCAAAATCTGATTTCATTTGAGCTATTACGCCTTCAGCATTTTCTTCTAATCTCATAACTTTTCCAACAACCTCTATGGACTTATACACTTCATCAATTGTTGCAGCACTGGTCATTACAACTTTTATTCCTGCATTTTCTAAAGAAGAAATTTGCTCTTCAGTTTGGGCCATGTCACTCATTAATACTAAATCCGGTTCTAAGGCGATTATCTCTTCTGCGTTCGTATCTCTACCTGTTGCCACTACTGGCAAATCCAAAACCGACTCAGGATAATCTACATAAGTTCCTCTGCCTATTAAAGAATCTATTCCTCCAATAGCATCTAATATTTCAGACTCAGAAGGTTTTAAAACTATTACTTTCGAAGGGACCTCGGTAAAATTTATTTCCCTTCCCATCATATCTGTTACAGTAATTTCGCTTCCACTTTGAGTTTCTTCTACTGGGGATTCTACTACTTCTTCTTTTTGTGATTCTGGCTTTTCGCATGCCAAAAATATTCCTAATGACAATACCAAAGCTAACAATAATGCCAAGTGTTTAAATTTTTTCATATTTTCCTTCTTTCTTATTTTATTAATAGAAGTCCCTAGCCTTCTGCTAAGGACTTCTATTTTTGCTTGTACTCCAACCAGGTTATATTGAGGGAAACTGGTTATTATTAATTACGTTCACATTTTTCCTAAGTTTTAGGAGGACTTAGGATTGGAGTCCAGCTTAAGTTTAATACTTCTTCTGGTAATATAAAAACGCTTCTCTGGGAAAAGAAGCGTCAAAAATACTTAACTTAAAGCCTCGCACCCAGGAGAATTTCCGCATGTACAGGTCTCCCGACTTAGCATCATCCGCCAGACGCCTTCCCACGAGTTTCGCAGTGGCT
>JAAZCH010000183.1 GCA_012513395.1 Tissierellia bacterium | reverse complement strand
CAAAAAAGAGACCATTTGGTCTCTTTTTATTTTGCTTTGCTTATTCTACGTCTTCGCCCATAGCTTTTATTTCTTCAGCAAATTCTGGTGTCATTACTGAGATCATAAATGCAAATGGAGTGTCTTCAAATTCTACTTCAAGCCCAAAGCTTTCAGAAATAAATCTTAGTGGAACCATAGTTCTCTTTTCTACTAGCTTAGCTTCTTTGTCTAACTCTACTTCTTTTCCATCTACTAAAGCAACTTTGGATCCGATTGTAAGCTTGATTTCTTTTTCTTCAAGTTTTGCAGTAACAACTTGAGTTTCTTCGTCCCATTCTACAGTAGCACCTAATTTTTCTAAGAATGCTCTTACAGGTACAAGAGTTCTTCCATCTTCTATAATTGCTGCTGTATCAAATTCGATTGGCTCGTAATTATAAGTTACAAATACTCCTTTTTCCCCCTCTGCTGGCATAGCTTCTGCCATCATAGCTGCAATGTATTCAGAATATTTAACCACTTTTACATCTTTAGGAATTTCTAATTCTTTTACTTCAGCTTTTTTTATAGTTGAAGTTATATCCATAGTCATGTCGAATAAATCTTCAATTTTTAATACAAAATTTACTTTTTGATCTACAGCGCCTTCTTTAAATTCTGTTACTTCAGAAATTTTTGAACCTTTTAACGCTTTACTCATCTCAGCAGTAAATTCTTCAACCTCAGCTTCTTTAAGTTCAGCTAATGAAGTTTTTACTTGAGCTAGCAAAGCTTTATTAGTTTCTGCATTTTCCTTATCGATTGTAACCACGAATGCATCAAGTGCAGTGAAAATAGCTTCAGAATTTTCTTGGGTGAATTTAATCAAAGATTTTATTTCTTTCGCTCCATCTTCGATTGTCATATCATAGGAGAATTTGTCTCCTTCTCTTTTCATATCGAAGTCAGATTTGTACCCTTCGTAAATTTTTTCGATAGTTTTTGCAAAGTTAGTAATAGAGTCTTCAGATCCTTTTGCGCCTACTCCAAATTCAGACATATCCAACGCAAAATATTTTTCAGGTCCATCTAAAACTTTTGGAAGTGTCGCTCCAGGAATACCCATAGTAAACATTTCCTTAGGCATAATAGCTTTTTCTCCATCGACATAAACTGTTAACTTGATATTGTCTGGTAAAGCTTTAGCTTCTTCATCAGATGGCGCAAGATCTTTTAAGCCAGTAAAATCATATTTGATATCAATTTTACCTTTGTCTTGACCTACCATGTAAAGATCCATTTCCATAGGAATTTCAAACTTTATAGCTTCTTTAGAATCTTCATCTGCAGCTTCCATATTCATTTTTACATTTGCAGTAATCTTACCTTCTGTTGCTTCCCATTTTTCAGTTTCAGCTGTTTTTTCCATATACGCAATCGTATTAGGTCCACATGCTGTAAGTAATAATGACATCATAAGTACAAACGCCAAAATTAATGATAGTTTTTTATTCATTTCTTTCCTCCTTGATTTGAATATTACAATTATATCATAAATATTTCACAGAATTAATACTTATGTTAAATTGTAATCAAATCTTAATTATTTATTTTTTACTTACTATTAAATCTATAACAACTTTTTTCGTAAATTCCATCTCAATATGTTATAATCACAAATAAGTAGTCACGGCATTTTATGCCGCTTAACGTAACATACTTTCAGTCTGTTACACTTAATCAATCTGATTTATGACATTGACGATTCATTGGAAAGGTTTGTAAATAAACTTAAATTTCCAAAGTAAAGTATTACATAATAAACATAGAGGAGAATTGAATTGATAAATTTTAGAGACGAGATAATAAAAATAATAGCAGGAGAATTTGATGAAGTGGAGGTAGAAACTCTAGAGACTTTAATAGAAGTTCCGCCATCACCAGATATGGGAGACTATGCCTTCCCTACTTTTTCCTTTGCAAAAGTTTTAAGAAAAGCTCCCAATATGATAGCAGAAGAACTAGCAGGAAAACTTAAAAGCGAATTCTTTGAAAAAATAGAAGCCAAAGGACCATATCTAAACTTTTTTATAAACAAAGAGCTAATGGCTAAATTGGTAATCGATGAGATTTTAGAAAAGGAATCTGACTTTGGTAAATCAGATTTTGGAAAAGGAAAAAATGCTATCGTAGAATTTTCTAGCCCAAATATAGCAAAAGCATTTCACATAGGACATTTAAGATCCACAGTAATTGGAAACGCCATTAGAAACACCTACGATTTTCTAGGATTTAATACCATAGCTATAAATCACTTAGGTGATTATGGAACCCAATTTGGAATGCTAATCACCGCGTACAAAAAATGGGGAGATGAAGAGGCTGTAAAAGCTAATCCAATTCCAGAACTTTTGAAATTATACGTACAAATAAATCAAGAAGCAGAAAATGACGAATCCCTAAATGAAGAATCCAGAGAATGGTTTAGAAAATTAGAAAATCAAGACCCAGAAGCAGTAGAACTTTGGACATTCTTTAGAGAAGTATCTTTAATTGAATTCGATAGAGTTTATAAAATGCTTGGAATAGAATTTGACTCCTTTGCAGGAGAAGCATCCTATTCAGACAAGATGGAGCCAATAATAAACGAAATTGACGACAAAAATATGTTAGTAGAATCTAAAAATGCACAAATTGTAGATTTGGAAGAGTACAATATGCCACCGATGCTAATTAAAAAATCTGACGGTTCTACTTTATATGCCACCAGAGATTTGGCCGCGGCTCAATACAGATGGGATACGTATCACTTCTACAAAAATATTTACGTAGTCGGATCTCAACAAAACCTACACTTCAAGCAATTATTCCAAGTTCTAGAACTTATGGGAAAAGACTGGGCGAAGGACTGTGTCCATATACCATTTGGAATGGTAAGCCTGCCAGAAGGTACTATGTCCACTAGACGAGGAAATGTAATTTATTTAGAAGACGTATTGCTAACTGCTATCGAAAAGACTAAAGAAATAATAAAAGACAGAGATATTGAAGATAAAGAAAATTTAGCAGCAGATATCGGAATCGGAGCAGTAGTTTTCCAAGAACTATTCAACGATCGAAATAAAGATTATGTATTCGACTGGGATAAGCTTTTAAGCTTCGAAGGCGAAACAGGACCATATGTCCAATACACTCACGCTAGAATTTGCTCCCTACTTTCTAAAGGCGAATTCGACAAAAATTCCCCAGTGGATATTAGCTTATTAAATGGCGATGAAGAATTTGAAATCCTAAAATCCATTTATAACTTCGAAGACGTTATAAAAGACGCAGGAGAAAAATACCAACCATTCTTCATCACAAGACATATCGTAAGCTTGGCACAAGCCTTCAACAAATACTACGCATCCACATCCATATTAGTGGACGACGAAGAATTAAAAAACGCAAGACTAATGCTCTGCTACGCAACCAAAACCGTAATCAAAAACGGATTAGGAATTTTAGGAATAAAAGCACCAGAAAAAATGTAAAAAATAAAACGGCGTATTCGATAAACTTAGATTATCGAATACGCCATTAATTTTAATATAATACTTCCATAACATGGAATCTACTATTTATATACTTGGTGCGTTAAAGGTATCTCCATCTTGTAAGGTTCCGTATTGGAATCCTCTTTTAAACCAGTTCATGCGTTGTTCGCTTGTGCCGTGGGTGAACTTATCGGGTACTACTTGTCCCCAGGCTTGTTCTTGGATTCTGTCATCTCCTACTGCAGATGCTGCGCTTAGAGCTTCTTCAAAATCTCCTTCTTCTAGATACCCACTACGTTGAGTGTAATGTGCAAATACTCCTGCATAGTAGTCAGCTTGGAGTTCCATTCTTACCATGTATTTGTTAAACTCTTTTTCTGGCAACCTTTTTTGAAGTGCAAATACTTCATCGGTAACTCCTAAAAGTTTTTGAACGTGGTGACCTACTTCATGAGCTAACACGTAAGCCATTGCAAATTCTCCACCTTCAGCGCCGTAATTATTTTTCAAATCGTGATAGAATGTTACATCTATATAAACCCCTTCATCTGCAGGACAATAAAACGGTCCCATATTAGATCTAGCTGCACCACATCCACTACGAACAGTATCTTGGTACAAAACTAAAGTAGGCTCTCTATATTCCATATTGTTGTCTTGAAAAATTTGATTCCAATAATCTTCTGTATCAGCCAGTACTACAGATAAGAATTCTTGCAATTCTGCCTCTTCTGCTGATAAGTCTTGTTGTGCTGAATTTTCTTGAGGAACATTACCTGGTTGTGTTGGTGCATTTCCACCACCAAAGGGATTTCCAAACAATAGCATTACTATTATAAGTAATATTATCGTCCCAATTCCGCCACCCATAGGTATTGGAAAACCACCGCCTCCTCCACCAGTACGTCTGCCACCCCCACCGAAGCCGCCGCCGCTAAATCCTCCACTTCCAGAACTAGCACTGCCTCTTTTTTCGACATTGCTACTACTTCTTCGACCTTTCCATTTCATATTGTGGTCCTCCGATTCTAATTTTGGTAAATCTATTGTTTTTCTTACCTTATTGATTCCACAAAACGAAGATTTTAAACATAGCTATCACATTATTTCATATCTTATTTAATCATCTTTTAGGAGAAATCATATCTTCAGGTCTAACATACTTCTCAAATTCTTCTTCAGTTAGAATTCCTGATTCTATCGCTGCTTCTTTTAAAGTCTTTCCTTCATGGTGAGCTTTCTTTGCAATGGTAGCGGCATTGTCATATCCGATATAAGGATTCAATGCAGTTACTAGCATTAAAGAATTTTCCAAGTTTTTCTCAATTACTTCTCTATTAGGCACTATTCCTACAGCACAATTATCATTAAAGGAAATCATAGAATCTGCCAAAAGTGTTGCAGATTTTAAGAAATTGTAAATCATAAGTGGCATAAATACATTAAGTTGAAAATTACCTTGAGATGCTCCGAAGGCAATAGCTACATCATTTCCCAATACTTGTCCACATGCCATAGTCAAAGCTTCCACCTGTGTGGGATTTATTTTGCCAGGCATTATAGACGAACCTGGTTCATTTTCTGGGATGAATATTTCTCCGATTCCAGATCTAGGTCCACTAGCTAGCCATCTAACATCGTTTCCAATTTTTATCAAATCAGCTGCCAAAGCTTTCAACGCTCCATGGGAAAATACAATTTCGTCCTTGGATGTGAGTGAATGAAATTTATTCTTTGCCGTCACAAAATCCTTTCCAGTTATTTCCGAAATATGATTTGCTACTTTATTTGCAAAATCCACATGGGCATTAAGTCCCGTTCCCACAGCTGTTCCGCCTAAAGCTATTTCCATAAGGGGACTTACACTTAATAAAATCATTTCTTTTGATTTTTCAAGCATTCTATGCCATCCACTAATTTCTTGTCCCAAAGTCAGAGGCGTAGCATCTTGAAGGTGCGTTCTTCCTGTTTTAATAATGTCTTTGTATTCTTCTGAAAGTTTTTCAAATGTGCCTTCTAATTTTTCCAAAGCGGGAATCAATTTGTCTTCCAATATCCCCACTGCAGAAATATGCATGGCAGTGGGGAAAGTGTCATTGGAACTTTGAGACTTATTCACATGATCGTTTGGATGAATTAAGTTTTCTCCTAAGATTTCATTTCCCCTATTGGCAATTACTTCATTTACATTCATATTAGATTGGGTTCCGCTACCTGTTTGCCAAACCACTAATGGAAAGTGCTCATCTAATTTCCCGTCAATTATCTCGTCAGTAACTTTATAAATCGTATCTGTAATTTTTTCATCCAGCAATCCTAGTTCAAAATTTGTTCTAGCTGCTGCCTTTTTCAAAACTGCAAAAGCTCTTATAATTTCAATAGGCATCTTCTCTGAACTTATTTTAAAATTTTCTAAACTCCGTTGAGTTTGAGCGCCCCAGTATTTATCCACTGGCACTCTAACTTCACCTAAACTATCTCTTTCTATTCTATAGTCCATATTAATACCCCCATAAATATTTATTCTCACAATGACTATACCCTATATTTTAGACAATAAGAAAAAGACCTCAGTTATGAAATTAACTTAGGTCTTTTGAAATCATTTTATAATGGTCAATAGTATAAAGTTTTCTATTAATAATGCTATTACTAAAAATATAATAAATTTCGAATATTTCTTATAAACTTCTGCGTTGTCCAGTTTCATATATTGAACAGTAAATAATTGACACAGATGAAGTGGTGAGAAGAAGTATCCCACAAAGCTCCACGCAAATGCAATATGTGCCAAAGCTGTCATTCTAGCAAGGGACATGGACATTCCTCCGATTACTGGAATGATTACACCCATAGCAGCCGGTTGAAAACCTGTAGCAAGTCCAAAAAATGTAGAAATTCCTATCATACTTAAAATTAAAGTATTTGGATTTGAAAGTAAGGATTCTAACATTCTATTAAAATCAGGAAAATTGCTAATCGTCGCTTGGATTAAATATACTCCTAAGATGGTCAGAAACACGTTGACATTTATGGATTCTAAAATATCTTTAATAATAGTTTTTCTAGGTCTTAGAATGTATAATAACCCCATATTTACCAAAACTCCAATATAAAATGGAATCTTAAAAGCCATATTTAAAATTACTGCAAAATAAATCGGCGCTGTGTATAAGGCTAATTGTAATATATTGTTTAATACAGAACCTTCTTGCTTTTCGCTTTTTTTATATTTTATATCCTTTATATATGTGAAGTATCCTATGGTCACGTATATTGCGACGAAAATAAAATTGAAAGCTATTACATTATAAACGCTTACTTGTGGAAGCAACAATGCCATGAGCAAGAGTCCGTTAGAATACGGCATAATATGCATGGAGATGTGTCGATAGATCAAATTGATGATAGCCCTTCGAGGCTTTTCAATATCCAGCTCGTCTCCTATTTTGTCGATAAATGGTGCAGAAATAATAGCTCCACCAGGCACAACAAGCAGGCCGATAAGGGCTGGTATAAACATAAGTTGTAATTTCTTATTGGGAACTACTCGATTGAGTTTGTCTATAATAGTTTGAATAAAATCATATTTTTTCAATAAAACACCCAACACACCAATTTCCACAACCGTTAAATATTGTCCAATTTTTCTAGTATCTAAGACCGTCGCCTTGAAAATATTTCCGATAGAATCAAGACCAAGTCCAGAAATTAATATCATAATCCCAGCACTTGCCAAAATGGAATACGCAATTGGAATCTTTTTCTTTGTCAAAATAGGAATAAAACTAAAACCTATTATTACCGCTAAAATTTGTCTCATTGAT
>JAAZCH010000182.1 GCA_012513395.1 Tissierellia bacterium | reverse complement strand
TCCAGGAATTTTGATGACTGTTGCCATGATGATAGTAGTTCACATAGTTGCAGTAAGACAAAATCAAAAACCTAGTATGGATCGAAGAGCTACATTTTTAGAAATAATTATGCAATTAATAAAATCCATTTGGGCATTATTGATTCCCTTTGGACTTATTATGGGAATGAGAATTGGAATTTTCACACCGACTGAAGCGGGTGCAATGGCAGTAGTATTCTAAATGTTTGTTGGATTTTTTATCTACAAAAAACTTAAAATAGAACATATTCCTATCATTCTAATGGATACGGTAAAAAGTACGGGTTCTGTTATGATAATAATCGCAAGTGCAAAAGTATTTGGTTATTATTTGACTCTTGAAAGAATTCCACAAATGATAACCCAAGGACTTATAGCAATGACAGACAATCCTTTTGTATTACTTATGGTAATAAATCTATTGCTATTATTCATAGGTATGTTTATCGAAGGTGGAGCAGCTCTTGTAATATTAGCTCCTTTACTTGTTCCAGCTGTGAAAATGTTTGGAATTGATCCACTTCATTTCGGTATGATATTTATTGTAAATATTATGATAGGTGGATTGACACCGCCATTTGGATCGATGATGTTCACAGTTTGTACCATATTAGATGTACGACTGGAGGATTTCTTAAAAGAAGTTTGGCCATTTATTGTAAGTTTGATAATAGTGCTATTCATGATCACTTATTCTGAAACGTTGGCACTGATTGTACCTAAGTTGTTGGGAGTACTCTAGCATGATGGATAATTCCAAATACCTAATAGATAAAAAAGTATTTCTACTGGATATGGATGGCACTATTTATCTTGGGGATGAGCTTATAGATGGTGCGAAGGAGTTTTTAGAAAAGTTAAAAGAAAGTGGGAGAAGGTATTTATTTCTTACCAATAACGCCTCTAAGAATAAGAGTCTGTATGTGGACAAATTGAACAATTTGGGAATTAATGCGACATCGGATGAAATTTTTACATCCGGAGAAGCCACTACTATTTACCTAAAAAAACTAAAACCCAATGCTAGAATATTTCTCCTAGGAACAAAGTCTCTTGAAGAAGAATTTATGAATGAAGGCTTTGTAATTGAAAAGGAAAGAAATAAAGAAATAGATTTCGTAGTGCTAAGTTTTGACACCACACTGACTTATGAAAAGGTATGGATTGCTTGCGAATATCTTTCTAAAGGAGTAGAGTACGTTGCAACTCATCCTGATTTCAACTGTCCTTTACCAGAGGGGAAGTTTATGCCAGATGCAGGTGCTATTGCAGCAATGTTAGAATCATCTACTGGTAGGATTCCAAAAGTCATTGGGAAACCCAATAAGGAAATTGTGGATAGCATTTTAGAAAAATATTGTTTTGAAAAAGATGAAGTCATTATGGTCGGCGATAGACTCTACACTGATATTAAAATGGGCGAGGTTTCAAAAATCAGCACAGCTTTGGTATTGAGTGGCGAAACTTCTATGGAAGACTATGAAAATAATGAGACAATAGCAGACTTGGTTCTAAATTCAGTAAAAGATTTTATAAAATTGTTATAAGTAAATATTAGGCAAGAGAAAAGAGAGCCGCAATTATATCGCTGAGTCGATATAGTTGCGGCTTTGCGATATTTGTTAAAAGTTAAATTAGAAAGAGTGGTAGTATGACAAATAATTATGAAATAATTTTTAGACTAATAGTATCTGCAATTATTGGTGGAGTTATTGGACTCGAGAGAGAATATGAAAATCGACCAGCGGGACTTAGAACTCACATGCTAGTGACTACTGCTTCGGCTTTGATAATGTTAATATCAGTGGAGGGATTTGCTAACCTTCAAAATCCAGGGGATCCCGGACGAATAGCATCCCAAGTTGTAAGTGGAATAGGATTTTTGGGCGCAGGGACGATTTTAAGAACTGGATACAATGTCAAAGGACTGACTACAGCTGCTAGTCTCTGGGCATGTGGTGGTATAGGACTTGCAATTGGCAGAGGATTTTATATCGGCGGCATCACTACTGCTGTGATAATATTTTTATCCCTTTCTCAATTGAATGTTGTAGAGCATAAGCTTCACAATAAAAACCAAAAGATTTTAAGTGTAAAATGTCACGAGAGGCCAGGGCTTATTGGTGAGATAGGAACATTGTTAGGACAAGAAGATATTTTAGTAAAAGAAATATTTATAAAAAATGAATCAGAAGAAGACTTAGAAGAAGATGGTGATTTTATCCATGCCAATTCCATATTTATTGATTTTAATTTAAAAATATGCAATCATTTTGATAATAAGATTTTCGATGATTTATTACTAGGAATAAATGGAGTGGAGTCTGTAAAATGGCGGTAAAGATTATTTCCAATGGGAGGAAAAATATGTACGACGTAATAATTATCGGTGGGGGAGTAATAGGCTGTCTTATCGCAAGGGAGCTGTCAAGATATAAAATAAAAATAGCTGTCCTGGAAAAAGAAAATGATATTTCCAATGGCACAACAAAGGCCAACAGTGCAATTATACACGCAGGCTACGATGCGAAGATCGGTACATTAAAGGCTAAATTCAATGTCGAAGGAAATGCCATGATGGATAAAGTTTGCAAGGAATTAGGCGTGCCTTTCAAGCGCATTGGCTCATTGGTTTTAGCCTTTAATGAAGAAGAATTAGAAATAATTGAAAATATTTATGAAAATGGACTAAAAAATAATATTCCAAACATGGAATTACTAAATCAAGAATGTGTAAAAAAAATCGAACCTAACCTCAGCGATAGCGTTTTAGGTGCATTATATGCAAAAACTGGAGGAATAATTGGACCTTGGGAGCTTGCAATTGCTGCTTTAGAAAATGCTATAGACAATGGAGTGGAATTATTTTTAAATAATAAGGTCGAGAAAATTAACGCAGGAGAAAGTCATTTTGTCATCACTACAAATGAAAAAGAATACAATTCTAAGTATGTTATAAATTGTGCTGGAGTATTTGCCGACGAAATACATAAAATGGTGGCAAAACCAAATTACAAAATCACTGCCAGAAAAGGTGAGTATTATTTGTTGGATAAATCAGCAGGAGATACTGTAAAACATATAGTATTCCAATGTCCCAATGACTTAGGAAAAGGTGTTGTTGTTCTTCCTACTGTACATGGAAATCTTCTAGTAGGTCCTGATGCCAATTTTATAGAAGACAAATTAGATGTTTCTACTACTGAGGAAAACATGAACTATGTGAGAAAAACTGCATCTAAGTCTACAGAAAGTATTCCTTTTAAATCTGTTATAACTAGTTTTGCAGGATTACGAGCAACTTCAAATACGGGTGACTTTATCATTAAAGAAGTGGAAGACGTCGAAGGATTTTTTGATGTGGCAGGGATCGAATCCCCAGGACTTAGCGCATCTCCTGCGATTGCAAAACATGTGGCTGATATGGTCGTTAAAAAGAATCAATCAATAGTAGAAAATCCAAAGTTCAATCCACTGAGAAGACAGAATACAGTTTTTATGGAATTATCTGATGAAGAAAAAAATGATTTGATTCTAAAAGATTCTAGATACGGTAGAATAATTTGTAGATGCGAAAATATTACTGAAGGGGAAATTGTCGATGCCATTCATAGAAACGCTGGAGCTATGACTATCGATGGAATTAAAAGACGAGTGAGACCTGGTAGTGGTCGCTGTCAAGGCGGATTTTGCGCACCAAAGGTCATGGAGATTTTAGCGAGAGAACTTGGGATTGACTTTACTGAGGTGGTAAAGGATTCTCTCAATAGTGATATTGCAATTGGTAAAACGAAATGATTTTGGGAGTTGATATAATGCGAGAGTATGAGTTAGTAGTCATAGGTGGTGGTCCTTCTGGGCTTGGAGCAGCGATAAAAGCTAGAAAAGAAGGCTTGAAAAATATTTTAGTAATTGAAAGAGATACAGAACTAGGCGGAATTTTACAGCAGTGTATTCACAATGGCTTTGGACTTCACTTATTCAAAGAAGAATTGACAGGACCTGAATATGCCGAACGATTTATAAAAGAACTAAAGGAAAATGAAATAGAGTACAAGTTAGACACGATGGTTTTAGATTTGACAGAAAAAATTGTAACTTATGTGAACACAGTCGAAGGGCTTGTAAGTATTAAAGCTAGGTCAATTATACTTGCAATGGGATGCAGGGAAAGGACGAGAGGATCTTTAAACATTCCTGGGACTAGACCAGTTGGAATTTATAATGCAGGGATGGCTCAGAAGCTTATCAATATAGATGGATATAATGTTGGAAAAAAAGTAATAATTTTGGGTTCTGGAGATATTGGAATGATAATGGCAAGGCGACTTGTATTAGAAGGAGCTGAAGTTATTGGAGTCTTGGCTAGGGGAAGTTACGCAGCTGGGCTAAGTCGAAATGTAGTTCAGTGTTTAAATGACTATGACATTCCTCTTATGCTTAGGCACACAATTACACAAATAAACGGGAAAGGTCGAGTTGAAAGTGTAGTAGTCGTGGAAACTGATGAAAATAAAAAACCGATTCCTGGAACAGAAAAAACTTATGAATGTGATACAGTCCTACTGTCTGTTGGATTAATTCCTGAAAACGAGTTATCTATAAACATTGGGATTGAAATGGACAACAAAACTGGCGGTGCAGTTGTAGATGACTTTATGGAAACTTCTGTGGAAGGAGTGTTTGCTTGTGGAAATGTTTTGCATGTCCATGATATTGTAGACTTTGTCACCGAAGAAAGTGAAAAGGCCGCTCTTGGTGCAGTAGAATATCTTCGCAATAAAAAAAGAAACTTTGATTTTGTAGACACAAATCCTGGAAAAGGAATTTATTATATAGTGCCTCAAAAAATAAGAAGATCTAGTTCCGATGAAAAACTAGAGTTGTTGATGCGAGTTGATGATATTTATGAAAATGTTAAGCTAGTCATCAAATCTGAAGGCGAAACTTTGAAAGAAATTAAAAAAAGGCATATGATGCCCAGCGAGATGGTCAAATTGCAATTAGATTCTTCTATATTAGCAAATCATAACTTGAAAAATCTGACGATTGAAATTGAAAACTAGAGGTGAGGCTGTAATGACAGAAAAATTAATATGCATAGTTTGTCCTATTGGATGTCATCTGGAGGTAGACACAGATGGTGAAGAATACAAAGTCTCAGGTGCAGTATGCAAACGTGGTGAGATATATGCAGTAAAGGAACTAAAATCTCCTACAAGACTACTGACTACAACGGTAAAAACTGTAAATTTAAAAACAAAGCTTGTTCCTGTGAGAACTAATACGGAGATACCAAAAGACAAAATATTTGAGTGTATGAAAGAGATTAATGATATAATAATTGACAGTCCCATAAAGATGGGCGAAATAATAATAGAAGATATTTTAGGTACTGGAGTTAACATAATAGCTTCTAGGAGCATCGAGAATTGAAACATTTCATATTCTCCAAATCTAAAATATTATATAGGTGAAAAAGTGAGAATATTAAGAAATTAATTTTATAATTCGATTTACGAAAATCCTGTTATAGCCAGCATAAATGACTTTGCCCAAATTGGCGAAGTGATTGAGTCTTCTTGTGAAGTTACATTTTTGCTTACAGGAAATATACTAGATATAAAAGAATATGTTGATCTACTTAAAAACCATAACAAGATGGTATTTCTTCACGTAGACTTGATAGGCGGGTTCTCAAAAGATGTGACAGCTTTAAAATTTATTCATAGAGAAATAAAGCCAGACGGAATAATAACTACAAGACCTAATCTCATAAAGGCAGGTCAAGGTTTGGGCATGCTTTCTATCCAAAGATTGTTTTTGTTAGATTCTTTAGCTATAGATTCAGGTATCAACTCAGTAAAACAATTTAGACCTGACGCAATAGAAGTTTTGCCTGGAGTTATTCCTAAAATGATCGGGAAAATTGCAAGCGAAACTAAAGTTCCTGTAATAGCAGGTGGACTTATAGACGAAAAGGAAGATGTAATCAATTGTATTAATGCAGGAGCTATTGGCATCTCAACTAGCAATAAAAAGATATGGGAATTATGATAGACAAATTCTCTGGGTTTTGAAATGGAACTCAGGGAATTTTTTGTAACATAAAACACGGTAAATTTTATCAAATATTGAGAAAATAAATATATAAATATTTTAGTATAATTAAATATTTATATGGTTTTTATTTTATAGTTACACTGAGGAATTCAAGATATAGCTTGTCTAGATAAGAGAAGAGGCAAGATATAGGATTGTTAGTTTTTTGCTTATCGGTATTTTATGAGCTTTGAAAGATAAGTTTAAACAAATTCATATTGTAATGTATCTTTAATAATGCTAAAATAAAACTATGTTCATAAATAGGGGGGAAGGAGATTGATAATTGACAATAATTTAGAATATCCTCTTTACCTTCAGCTCTATGAATATTACAAGAAAAGAATTGTGGAGGGAGAAATAAAAAGTGGCGAAAAACTTCCATCTAAAAGATACTTATCCGATTCACTGGGTCTAAGTGTGAATACAGTGACGAAGGCGTACTATCTATTAGAAGAGGAAGGATTTATTATAGCCATTGAAAGAAGAGGTTATTTTGTTGAACATTTAAGTAATATCAACGTAGGTAATCCTATCCAAGAAGTATCATCCTTCAAAAAAGAGAAAAGCCAAGAGATTATCTATGACTTTTCTTCAAGTGCAATATCCGAAGGAGAATTTCCTTTTTATACCTTTTCCAAACTTTATAGGCAGGTAATTGAAAAATATCGTGAAAACATTCTCACTAACTCTGACCCTAATGGGAAGCTAGAATTTAAGGTAGCTATTTCAAAATACCTAAGGGAATCTCGAGGACTGATTGTAAATCCAAAAAATATAGTAATCAGTTCGGGAATGGAATATTTATTTCAAATTCTATTTTATATTTTCCCCCAGGATAATATTTTTGGGGTAGAAAATCCGGGATATGATATATTACCTTCTATGATTAAGTCGAGAGGCTTTGGTGTAGTTCCTATTGAAATAGGGTCGGAAGGAATAGATATAGATACTTTGAAAAAAAGTGATGTAAGTATCTTGACTATTACGCCTTCTCATCAATTTCCCACTGGAACGATAATGCCTATAAGTAAGAGATTACAAGTTCTACATTGGGCGAATATGAGTTCAAATAACTACGTAATTGAAGACGACTACGACAGTGAGTTTAGATACGTAGGCAAACCCATTGATCCATTAAAGAGTTTGGACACTGAGGATAAGGTAATATATATGGGAAGTTTTTCAAAATCTGTAGCTCCATCCCTTAGGATAAGTTATATGATTTTGCCAGAAAGTCTTATGGAAAGTCTATCTGAGGATGCGCCTTTTTTTATATGTTCAGTGCCAGTCATAGAACAAATGGTAATGGCAGAATTTTTAACAAATGGTCATTTTGAAAGGCATCTCAATAGGATGAGGAGAACTTACAAAAAAAATCGAGAAGCCGCAATTAAAGCGTTGGAAAAAGAACCTAAGGTATTAGATATTTCTGGAGCAGATGCGGGAATTCATATCGTAGTGGAGTTTGACACTAAAAAATCTGACAGTGAATTAAAGAAGGAGTTCCTAGACGCAGGAATTTCCATTTCGCCACTTTCGGAGTATTACAGTGGAGAAAAACCATCTCGGTCAAAATTTATTTTGGGTTTTGGTGGGCTGTCCAGAGATTTATTAACTGAGGGAATTGGTAAGATATTACAAATTCTCTAGATGAAACTGTAAGAATATTTATATATTTCATCGGGTAGATAGTTTATAATTATAACAAATATGGGGGGTGAGGCATTGATAATAGATTCTATACAAGAAATAAGAAAATTGGAAGAAGATTTGGAATTGAAAGTTCAAGAGGCAAAAAACGCTGCGTCTGAATCCATAAGGCGCGCCCAATCCGAAGGAGAAACCCAAGCTCAAGAAATTATTGACAGGGCTAACCAAGAAGCCAAAGAAATTATTGAAAAGAAGACTAAAGAAGCTGAAGAGCTTTCAGACGAACTCTTAAAAAAAGGCGAATTGGAATTTGAGCAAATGAAAAATCTTACTGACAAAGAATTAAGCAAAGCTGTTGAGTTGGTATTAGAAAGGATAGTGATTTGATATGGCAATAGCAAATATGCATCATTTCAAACTCTACTCTATGAAAAGCCTTACCGAGGAGATGCTCACATTTTTGCAAGAATATGGAGATGTCCATATCAAGAATTTATCTGATGATACTGAACTTTTGGATTCGGGATTGGAGTATTTGAGCGAACCTAAAGAAATTCTAGATATCAAAGATGAATTAAATGATTTGGAAGGAGCAATAAAATTACTTTCCAGACACAAAGAAAAGGTAGGAGCTATTGAATCTTTAAAACAAGGAAACACTAACTATACCTACGAAGAGTTGATGGAAAAAGGATCTGGGCTAGATACCTCAGGAATATTAAAAAGCGTAGAGTCTTTGCAAATGAAACTAGAAAGCAAAGAATCTGAAATAAATAATATTCGCCATGAGATTGAGGAATTGACGCCGTGGAAAAACTTGAAATTAAGTTCTAAGGATTTAAAAGATACAAAAAATCTAGGTTTTTTAACGGGATCTATAATATCAATGCAATTTGAGCATTTTATGGATGACATTAGAAATCTTAGATACACTCAAATTGAAAAAGTAGATGATTACGATGGAAACTCATACATTTTGGCCATAACTACAAAAGAAGAAAAACCAATACTAGAAGATATTTTGAGACGTTATTCATTTTTCGCAACAGATTTTTACACTTCAAAACCTCCTGCACAGGAGATAAAGGACAAAGAAGATTTAATAAAAGAATTTAGAAGTGATATTAAATCTATAAAAGAAGATCTCAAAAAACATGTAGATGATTTAGAAACTTTAAAGTTGAGATATGAGTATCTGAACCAAATGCTTAGAAGATATGAAACTTCCAACAGAGTTCTTTCTACAAAACGAGTGAACTTTATCGACGGATATGTAAAATCTTCAGAAAAAGAAAAATTTCAAGATGCTCTAAATGAAAGATTTCCAAACGAGTATCATATCGAATTGGAGCCTGCAAAAGAAGAAGATGAAGAAGTGCCAATAATTTTAGAAAACAATAAAATTGTTAGCGTTTTCGAACCCTTGACGGAGATGTACGCTATGCCTAAATATGGCGGCATCGATCCTACTGTATTTTTAGCTCCATTTTACTGGTTGTTCTTCGGAATGATGATTGGAGATATTGGATTTGGATTGTTACTAGTAATAGGTACTGCAATATTATTGAGATTTAATCTTAGCAATAGTATGAAAAAGAATATGAAGTTCTTTTTCTATCTAGGTTGGGCTGGAATTTTGTGGGGAGCAATTTATGGTTCGTTTTTTGGAGGCATAATAAAACTTCCAGTTTTGATAGACCCGGCTGCTGATTATATGACAGTGTTAATAATTTCTATAATATTGGGGGGCTTCCATATGTTCTTGGGGCTTGGCATTAGTGGATACATGCTAATTTCCAAAGGCAAAGCTGTAGATGCATTCTTCGACGTATTCAGTTGGTATATGGTATTGTTCGGTGCAATTTACTGGGTAGTATCTAGTCCACTTAATCTTCCATATGGAGAAATTGGAAAATACGTCATGATAGTCGGTATGGTAATTGTAGTATTATTTACAGGTAGAGATTCTGCGTCTATAGGAGGACGTTTGGCATCGGGTGCATACAATCTATATGGTATTTCTTCTTGGGTTGGAGACTTTGTATCTTACTTGAGATTGATGGCTCTTGGACTAGCGGGAGCATTCATAGGTGTAGCAATAAACATGATAGCAGGTACAGTTGCTGGAAGCGGAATTGTTGGAATCATTTTTGCGATTGTCATCTTCTTAGGAGGACAATTATTCAACTTTGCTTTGACGGTACTTTCTGCTTACGTTCACACTTTGAGACTTACATTTGTTGAATTTTTCGGTAAGTTTTACGAAGGTGGCGGCAAGAAATTTGATAGAGTTAGAAATGAAACAAAATATATTAATATAAGAAAACAGGAGGACTAAAATGTTAGAATTCTTCACGCAATACGGAGGACTGATTTTTGGAGCATTAGGAGCAGCTGTAGCAGTATTTTTATCTGGGATGGGATCTGCAAAAGGTGTAGGAATTGCCGGAGAAGCGGCAGCTGGAGTTATAGTTGAGGAGCCAGAGAAATTTGTACAAGCTCTTATACTTCAATTACTACCTGGTACACAAGGACTTTATGGCTTTGTAATTGGACTATTTACTATGTTCAGACTTTCTTTGAATATGCCATTGGTTGAGGGACTGTATTTATTTATGGCAGCACTTCCAGTAGGAGTAGTTGGATACTTTTCAGCAGTTGCACAAGGTAAGGTATCTATCGCAGGACAAAATATTCTTGCTAAAAACAGTAATGAATCTACGAAAGGTATTATTCTTGCAGTAATGGTAGAAACTTATGCGATACTTGGATTCGCAATTTCTTTCTTGCTACTACAACAAATTACATTTTAAAGGATGATGTAGATGTCAAAAATAGACAATATTATTAATAAGCTAAAAGAAGAAGCGAATGAAAAAATTGAAGAAATTCAATCAGACGCGCAAGTAGAAGTCGAAAATCTTAAACTTCAGCTTATTGATGGCGCTAATAAAGAAAAGGATAAAATTTTAGAAGATGCCAAGAATAAGGCTGAATCAACCTACATCAGAATTAGCGAAAATGCAGAAATTAGAATCAGAGACCAAAGGCTGGTAGAAAGACAAAGGCTAATAGACAGAGTCATGAAATTATCTTTGGAAAAAATGAATTCTAAAAGTGACGAGGAATTTATAAATGAAATCAAAAAGATTTTAAAAAATCTAGGAGATAAGAACCTTAGATTACAAATCCCTAAAAGTCGCATAAATGCACTTAAAAATGCTAATTTAGATGTAGAAATAGACGAAGAAAATTTTGTAGATAATGGTTTTATTTTGATGTCTGATAGAATAAATTATAATTACAAATACGAAGACATCTTACAAGACAACAGGGATAGCATAGGACCGGAGCTTGTAAAATTCTTGTCAGAATAGAGATTGGAGTTAAAATATGAATCGTGAAGATTACATTCAAGCCTCGACAACAACCAGAGTGTATGAAAAAGGACTTTTAGATAAAGTCACATTTAATAGACTTGTAGATTCTGATAATTTTGAAGATTTCAAAAGGATATTGGCTGAAACAAAATATTCAGATGCAGTCAATGTCATAGAATCTAGAAGAGAATTTGACAAAGCTTTGGATCAAAACTTGGTAGAAATGTTCAAGGAGTTTTATAAAGCTTCCAAAGACCCTGAAGTAGTAGAAATTTTGGCGTCTGAATATATTTTCCATAATATAAAAACGGTAATTAAAAGCCATATTCTAAAAGAAGATTTAACAGATCTTTTGATGAGAATCACAGATTACAATTATCGTGGGCTTTACCAAGAGCTAGAAGAGAGTGGAAGAGCTAGTAAGAACATGTATTTCCATGAATATATTAATACTGCTTTGGATGAGTATGAAGAAAGCAAAGACCCCCAAAGACTTGATATGACAATGGACAGACTTCAAAATGAGTATATGTTATGTTTGGCGAACCGAGTAGGCTCACCATATATTATTGAATATGTAAAAAATTTAATAGATGCTCAAAATATAAACATGACTCTGAGAGGCAAGAGACAGAATCACAGGATAAACTGTGTATATGACTTTTTGATAGAAGGTGGAAACATACCAAGAGATATCTATATAAAATACTATTTTGAAGATATGGATAAGATAATCGACGAATTGAAAAAATATGATATATATCCTACACTACTAAATTCTTTAGACAAATGGAAAGAAGATGACAAGCTACTTCATTTTAGAGAAGGTGCTGAAAACTTTTTAGATAAGATAGCAATAAAAGGTAAGTATGTAACTTATGGACCGGAAGTTTTATTCTCATATATGTTGAGAAAAGAAAGAGAAATTCAAATTATTCGAACTATTGCAGTTGGGAAATTAAATGGATTGTCTCCTGAAGATATTAAAAAAAGGACAGGTGAGTTAATTGCGTAAAATTGGTGTAATTGGCGATAAAGACTCTGTTCTTGGATTTCGAGCATTGGGATTAAATGTCTTCGCGCCGGAAAACGAAATAGATATTAGAAGAACTATTGAGAGACTTGCAGCAGAAGATTATGGGATAATCTTCATTACGGAGCAGATGGCTACAAAAGCTATTGAAACCATAAATCGCTACAATGCAGAAGTTACTCCAGCTATAATAATGATTCCAAGTAACCAAGGAACTTCAAATATAGGTATGGATAGAATAATCAAAAGCGTTGAAAAAGCATTGGGCTCCAATATATTATAGAAAGCGAGGTCTATTATTGAATACAGGAAAAATAGTTAAGGTCTCCGGACCTTTGGTTGAAGCAGTGGGAATGTCCGATGCGAATGTCTACGACGTAGTAGAAGTTTCAAAGGACAAACTCATTGGCGAAATAATAGAGATGAGAGGCGACAGAGCTTCTATTCAAGTATATGAAGAAACAACGGGGATAGGTCCAGGAGAACCAGTATATACGACAGGCGCTCCTCTTTCTGTTGAACTAGGACCTGGAATGATTGAGGGAATGTTTGACGGAATCCAAAGACCCCTTGAAAGATTGAGATTTGAAGCAGGCGACTTCCTAACTAGGGGAGTAGTTGTTCCATCTTTGGACAGAGAAAAGCTTTGGGATTTCGAAGCAACAGTTAAGGTTGGAGATGTAGTACAAGAAGGAGATGTAGTTGGTACGGTTCAAGAAACTAGCTTAGTTCTTCATAGTATTATGGTTCCTCCTGGAATTAGAGGGGAAATTACAGCCATCGAATCAGGACAATATCAAGTAGATGATGTAGTTTATGTGATTAAAACTGAGAATGATGAAATCAAAGAATTATCTTTAATGCAAAAGTGGCCAGTAAGAAAAGGTAGACCATATGCAAAAAAATTCGACCCTAAATACCCGCTTATAACAGGACAAAGAGTTATAGATACATTTTTCCCAACAGCAAAGGGAGGAACAGCAGCGATACCAGGACCATTTGGTTCAGGAAAGACTGTAATTCAGCATCAGCTTGCAAAATATTCTGATGCACAAATCGTAATTTACGTAGGCTGTGGAGAACGTGGAAACGAAATGACTGACGTATTAGAAGAATTCCCTGCATTGATTGACCCAGAAACGGGAGAATCCTTGATGAAGAGAACTGTTCTTATTGCCAACACATCCAATATGCCAGTAGCAGCGAGGGAAGCTAGTATTTACACAGGAATAACTATTGCTGAATACTTTAGAGATATGGGTTATTCCGTAGCGCTATTCGCAGACTCTACATCCAGATGGGCAGAAGCACTTCGTGAAATGTCAGGACGTCTAGAAGAGATGCCTGGAGACGAAGGTTATCCAGCTTATTTGGCATCACGTATTGCAGAGTTCTACGAAAGAGCGGGAAGAGTTTTATCCCAAGGAAAAGAAGGAAGAGAAGGAGCACTTACTGCTATAGGAGCAGTTTCTCCTCCAGGCGGAGACTTGTCTGAGCCAGTAACTCAATCTACTTTGAGAATAGTAAAAGTTTTCTGGGGACTTGATTACGCACTATCATATGCACGTCACTTCCCAGCGATTAACTGGATAAATTCATACTCACTTTATCAAGACAAAATCGATCACTACTTCGATGAGAATGTAGACAAAACTTTTTCTAAAACTAGAAAAGAAGCGATGAGTATCTTGACAGATGAATCAGAACTTCAAGAAATTGTAAGACTAGTAGGAGCAGATTCACTATCTGAACAAGACCAATTGAAACTAGAAGTAGCAAAAATGCTTCGAGAAGACTTTTTGCAACAAAACTCCTTCCATGAAGTAGATACTTTCTGTCCACTGGAAAAGCAAATAGTAATGCTTAATTCTATTTTGGAATTTTATAAAGAGAGTTTAAAAGCTTTGGATGCGAAAGTTTATCTAAGAGAAATCAAAGAACTTCCAGTAAGAGAAAAAATCGCAAGAATGAAATATATCAATAACGAAACAGCAGTAGCTGAAATCGATGAAATTAGACAACAAATAAAAGACGAAATCACACAACTAATAGACAAAGGAGGAATACAATAATGCTAAAAGAATATAAAACAGCAACGGAAGTTGTAGGTCCTCTAATGGTAGTAGAAGGTGTAGAAGGCGTTAAGTTTGAAGAACTAGTAGACATCAGACTTCAAAACGGCGAAAGACGTCGTGGAAGAGTTTTGGAGATTAACGAAGACAGAGCCTTGGTACAAATTTACGAAGGTACAAGTGGAATTAATCTAAAAGGTACTAGCTCTAGATTTTTAGGAAAGCCACTAGAATTAGGGGTAAGTGAAGCGATGATCGGTCGAGTATTCGACGGACTAGGACAACCTATCGATGGCGGACCTGAAATTATTGCAGAAGAACTTAGAGATATCAACGGAACTCCTATGAATCCAGTTTCCAGAAACTATCCAGACGAGTTTATTCAGACAGGTATTTCTGTTATCGACGGACTTAATACACTAGTTCGTGGACAAAAGCTTCCAATATTCTCAGCGTCAGGTATGCCTCATAATAATTTAGCGGCACAAATCGCTAGACAAGCAAAAGTTTTAGGACAAGATTCCAAATTTGCTATAGTTTTTGCAGCCCTTGGAATTACATTTGAAGAGTCTCAATACTTTATAGATGACTTTAACGAGCATGGTTCCATTGACCAATCAGTGCTGTTTATTAACTTGGCAGATGACCCTGCGATAGAAAGAATTTCAACTCCAAAGATGGCACTGACTTGTGCAGAATATTTGGCATTTGAAAAAGGTATGCACGTACTCGTAATTATGACGGATATGACAAACTATGCCGAAGCACTTCGTGAAGTATCTGCAGCTAGAAAAGAAGTACCAGGACGTCGTGGATATCCAGGATATCTCTATACAGACTTGGCAGGTATATACGAAAGAGCAGGAAGAATAAAGGGACGTGAAGGATCTATTACACAAATCCCAATCCTTACGATGCCAGAAGATGACATCACTCATCCAATTCCTGACCTTACAGGATATATTACAGAAGGTCAAATAATTATATCTAGGGAATTACACAGGGCTAGTATTGCGCCACCATTAGATGTTACACCATCTCTATCCCGTCTAAAAGACAAAGGTATAGGAGAAGGCAAAACTAGAGAAGATCACGCAAATACCATGAACCAAATTTACGCAGCATACACATCTGGAATTCAATCTAGAGAGCTAGCTACGATTTTAGGTGAGTCTGCATTATCAGATACAGACAAGGCATTTATGAAATTTGCTGATGAATTTGAAAAAAGATATGTAGGCCAAGGATTCTACACCGATAGATCCATTACTGAAACCTTGGATTTAGGATGGGAACTTTTAGCTATGCTTCCAAGATACGAGCTCAAGAGAATCGATGACAGATTAATTGAGAAATATTTAGGACCAGCAGATAAGGAAACCGATGAAGAAATATTAGAAGAACTTGAAGTAATTGAGAAAGATTTAGTAATAGAAGACGAAGAAGAAAGATAGGTGAGACAAAATGGCTATTTTAAATGTCAATCCTACCCGTATGGAGTTGCAAAGACTTCGTAGAAGATATGCAGTTGCATCTAGGGGTCATAAATTACTAAAAGACAAACAAGATGAATTGGTTCGTAGATTTATCATCTTAATAAGAAAAAATGAAAAGTTGAGAATTGAAGTTGAAAGCGAGCTTATTAATTCTTTCAAAGACTTCACAATGGCTAGTGCTATTTCAGTTCCAAATTTCCTAGAGTTAGCATTATCTCTTCCAAAGCAAAGAGTTTATGTTGATGTAAAGGTGAATAATATAATGAGTGTGAATATTCCAGAAATGGAATTTATTAAAAAAAATGTAGTAGATTTAGGAGATGAAAGGCAATCTTCTAGCATCTACCCTTACGGATTTACTCACACAAATGCAGAACTAGACAGAGCGGTATCCAGGCTAGATAAAATTTTAAACCAATTGTTAGAATTAGCAGAAGTGGAAAAAACTGCACAACTAATGGCAGATGAAATTGAAGTCACAAGACGTAGAGTAAATGCATTAGAGTACAGAACTATTCCAGACTTAGAAGAAACAATCAAATTTATTCGAATGAAACTAGAAGAAAACGAAAGAGAAACCATTACTCGTTTAATGAAGACTAAGGATTTGATTGCAAATAATTAAAGACAAGTTAAGAGCTTGTCTTTTTTTTAAAAAACAATTAGAATTATTCTAATTTAGTATTGACACTAAATATCACTAGATGTATAATTCATTTATAAGAAGAACAAGACTTCTTAAATTAGAGGAGGAAATTTAAATGAAAAAAATAGATGTATATTTAGCAAATTTATTAGTAGGAAATGTAAAACTTCACAACTTACACTGGAACGTAGAAGGATTTACTTTTAAAGCAGTTCACGAATATTTAGAATCTTTATACGATGACTTCAACGAAAAATTTGATGAAGTAGCAGAATACCAAAAACAAGTTGGAGTTTTTCCTAAAGCAAAAGTAGCAGACTATTTAGAACTTGCTACAGTGGAAGAAATTGAAAGTCAAGGAGTAACTAGCAAAGCAGCTGTAGAAACAGCATTAGAACTTATTAAACTGCAAAAAGAACTAGCTCTAGAAATTAGAGAAGAAGCTGGCGAAAAATTTGACTTAGCAAATATGATGGAAGATCATATAGCAGGATACACTAAACAAATTTGGTTTATGGAAAGTATGTTAAAATAAGTTGAAAGAATATATAAATGACTTGAGTTAAAAAACTTGAGTCATTTATTTTTATATTTTAACTATGATTATTAAATATGAAAAATTCCAACATTTTTACATAAAACTTTGAAAAATCAAAAAACAACTAAGATAAATGCTGAAATAGCAACAATTATCTTGGTTGTTTTTACTACCAAATTCACGAAAGAGAAGATTGAAAAACTCAGTCTCTTTATAATACATAAATTTATTTCAATATTAACCTAACTAGATCTTTTTCTTCAGCATTTTTTAAGAACTCAGTTAAATCAGTAATTAAATGTTGAACATTTTCTTTAACATTTCGTTGTGTTACTAAATAAATAGTTCGATAGAATTTCTCTATATTCTCTATAATTTTTATATTGTGTTTGCAACGATTCATATAACTATAAATACATAATGGCATAACAGCCCACGCATTTTCAGTTTGTAAAAGTTCTGCCAACAATTCCGCAGAATCTACAGTTATTTTTGGCATTTTGCTCATATTCCAATATTTTTGATACCAAATCTCATAATCTGGTCCCCAGTCTAAATGGATTTCATCACTTTTATTTAGCTCAGAAGCATCTTCAATATTTGAGTAATCCGAATAATCAGGATTGTACGTAATGATTAGGCGTTCTTGAAAAAATTCGGTTGTTTTTATATGTTTTGACCCATATGGTCTTGAAACTACACCGACATCCAACTCATAAGTATCTAGCATATTATAAATATTGTGATTCCAGTGAGAACTGACATTTAATTTAATTTCAGAGTCAGTATACTTTTTGTAAAATTCGGGAAGTAAAAATGAATTTATGCTATGAGGACCACTTATAAATATATTAGTCCTATAATCTTCATTGGTTTTCCAGTCTTCTAAGTCATCCATCATAGACAAATATTTTTTTGCAACTTCAATAAAGCTCATACCTTTTTCAGTTAGAGTTAGTCCTCTTGGACCATGTCCCCTTGAGAATAATTCTACATTTAAATCATTTTCCAATTTGTTTATTCTGTCAGAGAGCGTAGATTGGCTCACAAATAAAGCGTCGGCAGCTTTTGTCATACTTCCAACTTCTACTATTTTCATAAATGCCTCAATTTGTAGATAATTCATGTCATACTCCTTGTTAATCGGTAATAACGTTTGCATCAAACGGAATTTGATATTTAATTTTCAATATAAATATTGTTATACTTTGTTTATAGTCAAAAGAGTATGAAAGTATTATAGCACAAAATTTATGAGGAGGCATAATTATGCAAGGAGAATTATTATTAAAAAATGGAAGAGTTTATACAAATGGTATATTTGTAGAGGGAAATGTAGCGGTAAGGAATGGAAAGATATCAGAAATTACGGTGGAATCATTAGATGAACAAAATTTTGAAAGAGTAATTGATCTTAAAGGAAAACACTTAATTCCAGGTACGATTGACCCTCATATACATATTAGAGAGCCAGGAAGACCAGATAGAGGAACATTTTTTACTGAAACAATGGCAGCTGCTGCAGGTGGAGTTACTACAATATTAGAGCATCCAATAGCAAACCCTCCACAATATTGTAAAGAAGTATTAGAAAAAAGACAAGAAGATGCGAGCGATAAATGTGTAATAGACTATGCATTCTTTGGCGCAGCTGGTGCAGAGTTTCCTGATAAAATTGAAGAAATGGGCAAAACAGGAATAGTAGCATTCAAATCATTTCTGCATGAGGCACCAGAAGGTAGAGACACAGAATTCATAGGACTTACAATGGCAAACGATGGACAAATGTACCAAGGGTTTAGAGAGGTTGCAAAGACCGGTAAGATTTGTGCAGTTCATGCTGAGAACAACGATATTATATCTGCACTAATAAAAAAATTCAGATCTGAAGGGAAAACATCTCCTAGATATCACTGTCTATCTAGGCCAAAATTTGCTGAATTTGAAACAGTGTCAAAATTATTGTTATTAGCAAAAGACACAGGAGTAAAATTTGTTTTTTGTCATATATCAACGCCAGAAGCTATGGAGATGATAAAAGAAGCAAAACATAAAGGAACAGAATGTTATCTTGAAACATGTCCACATTATCTTTTCTTAACTGAAGACGCGTTAGATGAATTTGGCTCATATGCAAAATGTAATCCTGCACTAAGACCTCAAGAAGATGTAGATAAATTATGGGAGTATGTAGCTGATGGAAGTGTCGACTTCATAGGTAGTGACCATGCTACTTATACAATTGAAGAAAAAGAAAGATCCAAAGACGACATTTTTGTCGCTCCAGCAGGATTTATTGGAGTAGACTTACGACTTCCTCTTATGCTAAATGCAGTGAATGATGGAAAAATCACATTGGAAAGATGCGTAGATCTTTTAAGTACAAATGTAGCAAAAGCATTCGGTATATATCCTCAAAAAGGAACTATAAATATTGGTTCTGACGCTGACTTCGTTGTAGTTGATTTAGAGAAGAAGTTCACAGTAAATAAGGAAGAAAACTATTCTAAAGCAAAAGAAATAGCAAAAGTATTTGATGGCTGGGAACTTACAGGCAAGCCTATTTATACAATCGTCAGAGGAAAAGTTGTTATGGAAAATGGCGTTGTAGATGAAAATGCTAAAGGTTGGGGAGAATTAGTAGAATCTTATAATAATTGATATTCAATAAAAACTTAAGGGGGCAATTTATGGAATTTGTGGGAATGAAATTAATCATATATTGGATATTTTTTGGACTTATGTCTGTTTTGCCAATGATTTTGGCAATAGTTACACAAAAAAAGGCAGATAAAGAGGAAAACAAGAGAGGAAGGGGCAAATAATGAGTATATATATAATTATTTTAGTGGCTTATTTATCAGCCCTTACATTTGTAGGATGGAGAGCAGCACAAAAAGTTAAAAGTGGAGATGACTGGGCGGTAGCAAGTAGAAGCTTAGGTGTTTGGGAAACAGCAGCAGCTGTATTTACCACTGTACTTTCAGCAGTATCTTTTATAGGATATATGGGCTACTATTATCAGCACGGCTGGGGTGGTTGGTGGAATTGGGCAGGAACATTAATTTCAACAATTTTATTTGCTGGATATTTTGCAGCAAGGCTTAGAAAATTTGGTGGAGTTACTCTGTCTGATTACCTAGACAAAAGATATGGTACTACTCATGGAACGATTGCAGCTGTACTGATACTTTTTTCTACGGTATTATTCACGATGGCACAGCTAGTTGGTTCAGCTAACATAATAGAAAATATGACAGGAATTCCTTCTAATTTAAGTATAGTTATTATCGGGGCGGTATTTCTAATTTACACAGTAATAGGTGGAATGGTTAGTGTCGCTTGGACAAGTTCACTATCAGCAATTTTGATATTAATAGGTGTTTATTCACTTATGTTTTCAGTATTAGGAAAAGTCGGTGGATTTTCAGAAATGCATCGAAGTTTACATCAAATAAGTCCTTCTTTATTAGATCCTTTCGCTGGAGGAGACGTAGGAGTAGGCTTGGCAATTTCTTGGTGTGTTACATGGGGAATTGGAAATTTTGGGTTACCACAGATAATTACTAGATTTAATTCTTGTAAAGACGAAAAAGTTGCAAGAATGAGTCAAGGTGTGACAGGATTATTATATATGCTTTTCTATTTGCCTCTTATGATAATTGGGTTAGGTATGAGAATATTGTATCCAGGAATCACGATTACAGATTCGGTAGCTAGTATTGCGACTATGGAACTTGTTAATCCTGTAGTTGGCGGATTAGTTCTTTCTGCTATACTAGGTGCAGCTATAAGTACAGCTTCTTCAGTACTATTACAAGCTGGAACAGTAGCAACTAGAGACTTGTACCAAAAACTAATCAATCCTGATGCAGACTCTGAAAGAATTCTTAGTATGTCCAAGATGACAACAGTAGCTGTAGGTGTTATAACCATAGGACTTTCATTATTTAATTCTGCAACTGTTTTAGCAATCCAATCTAATATGGTAGGTATTTTAGGCTCGATGTTATCTATGACCGTTATAATTGGATTCACTTGGAAAAGATCCAATAGCCAAGGTGGAATGGCAGGTATGATTGTTGGAATAATAACAGCGATTATCTGGTATGCTATAGGTAGACCTTTTGGATGGATGCCGATACTACCCGCAATATTTACATCTTCGCTTGCTAATATTATTGTAAGTGTCATGACACCACCACCGCCAAAAGAGGTTGAAGAAATATTTTTCTCGGAGGCATAAATGATTAATCTTAATCGAGCATTAAAAAATTTAAAACACATAGGAAATATTGGTTTAAATGAAAGCGAAGGGATTACAAGACTTGCTTTTAGTGACGAATACTATACAGCTTTGGAAATGCTTAAAAAGTATTGCGAAGACAAAGGATTTGATACTAAAATAGACAAGGTTGGGAACTTACTTGCATATTATAATCCCAACCATAATGAAGAATTCATTATGGTTGGGTCCCATCTGGATACAGTAAAATCAGGGGGACTTTATGACGGAGCGTTGGGAATTTTCTCTGCTTTGGAGGTAATGGAAAGTTTAAAAGAAAATGGAGAAAATTTAAATTATGGTTACATCATGGTGGCTTTTAACGCCGAGGAAGGCAGCGAAATGGGAGGTACATTTGGAAGCCGAACTATGGCGGATAGAAATGAGTTGAAAGACTCATCTTTGGAATCGAAAATTTCCAACTATAATTTATCGTTACAAGATTTAATAGATTCTAAATTTGATTTTTCAAAAGTAGTTGCTTTTTTAGAACTTCATGTGGAGCAAGGTGCAGTTTTAGATAAAAGCAAATTAGATATAGGTGTGGTAGATGGAATTGTAGGAATTACGCGATATAATTTACAAATCCGCGGGGAAGCTAATCACGCAGGGACTACTCCTATGGATATGAGAGACGATCCAATCAGACACTTACCGTCAGTGATAAGCAAGTTGTACGAATTGACTGAAATGTATAAAGAACCATTTGTAATGACGATTGGAGATATTGTAATTTCTCCTGGAATGTTTAACATCATTCCTAACAATGCAAACATATTTATAGAAGTGAGAGATATGGAACAAGAAAATATTGATGATTACTTTTCAAAGGTTAATTCATTTTTAGATAATTCAAAAATAATTTATTCATTAGAAAAAAATGTAGAGAAACCATCTGTGAAGTTAGACGCAAATATCATGGATATAGTTCAAGAATCTGCTGAAGAACTTGGATATCAATGGAAAGTAATGAGCAGTGGCGCAGGGCATGACGCTAAAGAAGTTAGTCACCTCATCCCATCTGCGTTGATATTTATCCCAAGTATAGGAGGAATCAGTCACTCTCCTTATGAAGAGACAACGGATGAACAAATAGAAAAGGGTATAAAGATATTATACAAAACAATATTGAAAATATCGGGAGGCGAAAGAAATTAGAGCTTTATTAATTAATCCAAATAGTGATATGGAGACAACAAAGGGATTGGAGAACATGTGCAAAGAATTCAATCCAGAATATATTAAAGTGGATACTGTTGGAATGACAAATACGCCATTTTTTATAAATTCAACTGAAACAATTGACGCAACTACAAATGAAGTAGTGGCAACAATTAAAGAAAAAGAAGATGAGTATAATATATTTATTATTGCTTGTCATTTAGATCCGAATTTGGAATATATACGTCAACAAACTGAAAAAATTGTTATCGACATAGGCGAAGCATCAGTTCTATTTGCTAAAACATTGGGAATGAACTATTCAATAATTGGTTCTTCAGATAAAACTGTAGAACTTAAAACAGATATGGTTACAAGATATGGAGCAAAAAAAGAGTTGGATTATGTAGGTTATCCAGACCCTGAGATGGAAGGAACTTTAGAAGAAAAATTATATTCAGCTAGTGTGAATGCAGTTGAAAAATATGACTCTAGCGCTATTGTATTGGGATGTGCAGGATTTATAGGAGTTGATTCCTATATAGAAAAACGCCTAGGCAAAGAAGTTATCGATGGAGTAATTGCTTCTTTGATAATTGCAGACGGATACGCTAAATATAAAGAATTTAAAAGTAAAAATTAACAGATGCTTAAAGACACAATACATTTTGGATTTACAAAATGTATTGTGTTTTTTTGACCAAGAAAATTTTACTGAAATAATCATTTATTAAATAATTTCAGTATAACAACAATAACAAGCCCCTGTAACATAGTATTTGACTGTATTACAGCCGTCCTATATAATGTAAATAATAGGAGGTTGATGTGAAAAAAATTAAGGATATTATAGTTGTGGGGTTTGCACTTTTTGCTATGTTTTTAGGTGCGGGTAATTTAATATTTCCACCCACATTAGGTGCTATTGCAGGTGACCAATGGATTGGAGCTTTGGTGGGATTTATACTTACTGGGGTTGGACTTCCTGTACTTGGGGTGGTGGCAGCTTCAAAAGCTGGAGGAAAATCTACTGACGTGGCGAAGCATTTAGGCGAAAAGCCTGCTATGTTTTTAACGTTTATGATAGTGATTTGTATTGGACCGTTATTGGCAATTCCTAGAACTGCAGCTGTTACATATGAAATTGGAATTAAGCCCTTGTTTCCAAATGCTAGTCCTATCATTTCTGCTATCGTATTTTTTTTGATAACATTATTTTTTACTATAAATTCGACAAAAGTTATTGATAAAGTAGGTGCGATTTTAACTCCGCTTTTGCTTGTTGTCCTTGCAGTTATTATATTGGTAGGAATTTTTTCACCTATAGGAATTCCTATAAATACAGGCAATGAACACAATTTTCTTAGAGGATTTGAAGAGGGATATCAGACGATGGACGCTTTGGCCTCCTTGGTGTTTGCTACAATAATAATCCAAAGTATAGCAGACAAGGGATACGATGACTTGAAAGATCGAATTAGAATTACCATTACAGCGGGAATAATTGCTGCTATGGGATTATTTATTGTGTATGGAGGATTTTTGTATTTGGGTGCTACTGCCTCAGGTGTTTTTTCTCCTGAGTTTTCTAGAGCTGAACTTCTGATAGGAATAGTGAATAAACTTTTAGGGAACAGTGGAGGCATAATATTATCAATAGCAGTAAGTTTGGCTTGTTTGACTACTTCGGTGGGGCTTACGGCTACAGCTGGAAATTTCTTTTCGCAATTTTCTTCTAAACTAAATTATAAAACGGTGGTTTATTTAGTTTGTGCTTTTAGTGGTTTTTTTGCAATAAATGGTGTAGATACGATAATTTCATTGTCCGTACCACTTTTGACGCTCATGTATCCAGTTACAATCGTATTAATAATTCTGTCTTTATTTGACGATTTTATTAGATATAAATCTATTTACAAAGGTGCTTGTCTTGGGGCACTCATTGTCTCTATTATACAAAATTTTTTAGCTGCCGAAGATCAAATAAATAATCTATTAGAAAAATTGAGATATAGCCCATTTTTTGCAAATATGACACCGGAGAGTGTGAATTTTGACACATCTATAAAAATAATAGAGTCTCTTCCCCTTGCCACTGAAGGATTTGCTTGGATAGTTCCTGGAATCGTATTGGGTTTAGTTTTTATTTTTTTAGAAAAGTCTAAAACAAATTCCCAATAGTAGTTTAACTCCTTGACAATTGGTTTTTTAAGTACTATATTTATTATAATTATTAAAAATTATATGAATATTTTAGTGATATTAAAATCCAAAGGGGGAAATTATGAATATAAAGAATTTAGTGGAAAAATATAGTGACTATACTATTGAAATGAGAAGATGGTTCCATGCGAATCCAGAATTATCCATGGAAGAATATGAGTCTACAAAAAGAATAGCTGAAGAGCTAGACAAAATGGGAATTGAATACACCATACCTGATACTGGGGAAAAAGTAGGGGTAATTGGAGTTATTCACGGGGGAAGACCTGGCAAGACTATAGCTCTGAGAGCTGACATGGATGCGCTTAACGTTACAGAAATGAATGAAGTAGAATATAAGTCAAAAACTGACGGAAAAATGCATGCGTGTGGTCATGATGGGCATATGGCTATTCTTTTGGGCGCTGCTAAAATCTTAAATGATATTAAGGATGAACTTCCTGGAAAAATTTATCTTCTATTCCAGCCTGCAGAAGAAATCGGAATGGGTGCAAAATATCTTATGAAGCAGGGAACGTGGTATGAAGAAACAGATGCATTTTTCGGAGCCCATGTTTGGTCTGGTCTAGAAGCTGGAAAAGTTTCTCTTGAAGCAGGAGAAAGAATGGCGGCTGCAGATAAATTTGAAATTACAGTTCACGGAAAATCTGGACATGGCTCTCTTCCTAACCAAACTATTGACGCAGTAGTTGTAGGTTCAGCTATTGTCATGGCTTTACAATCTTTGGTTTCTAGAACTTATAGCCCACTGGACTCAGTAACTGTTACTGTGGGACAAATTCACAGTGGTACTAGATGGAATATTATAGCCGGAGAAGCACTTCTAGATGGAACAGTGAGATATTTTAACAACGAAGTAGGATCACAAGTAGAAAATGATTTGAGAAGAGTAGTTGAAAATACTGCAGCGGCATATGGCGCTACTGTGGATATCACATATGATAGAATAGTACTTCCAACATTTAATGAATCAACTCACTCCGCAATTGCAGAAAAATCTGCTGCAAAAATTGTCGGAGAAGAAAATATTGTAAATCTAACAAAGACCACTGGTGGAGAAGACTTTTCTTTTTATCTACAAGATGGAAAACCAGGAGTGTTTGGATTTGTGGGAACTGGAAATTCAGAAAAGGGAACAGACTTTCCACACCACAACGAATGCTTTGATCTAGATGAATCCGCTCTTCCATATGGAGCAGGAGTTTATGCTCAATATGCAGTGGATTATTTAACGCAAAACGAGTGATTAAAGTTAAAAGTGAAGAGTGTAAAGTTGGGCTACGCCCCGTAAGTAAGTAAAAAATCTTGAACTTTAAATGGATAATAAAACCTTCGGATTTTGGAATCAAAAATTCCATACCGAAGGTTTTTTTAAATCTTTAACTTTACACTTTTAACTATTAATTGACTCTCTGATTTCTTTACAAAATCATTCTATTGGGTATAATTTAGCTGTATGTAATAAATGCTTATTTGGAGGATTAATGAAAAATAGATTAAAAAGAGAAATTTCCATAATTGGCGTACCATTAGATATGGGAGCTAGCCAATTGGGAACTCGATTAGGCCCTGAAGCTATAAGGATAGCTGGCTTAATTGATAGATTGGAAGCGATGGATTACTCCATCATGGACTTAGGAAATATAGCTGTTAAAGGTGAGTATAAGCTAAAAAAATCACCTGACAATTTAAATCATTTGGAAACCATAATAGATGCGAATGAAGACCTTTCTATAATTGTAGATACAATCATTAAAAAAAATAGATTGCCACTTATCTTAGGGGGAGATCATTCAAGTGTCTTGGGCAGCGTGAAGGGAGTTTTGAATAATTACGAAAATCCAGGAATAATTTATTTCGACGCCCACGCTGACATTAATACTGAAGTTACGACTCCCACAGGAAATATTCATGGAATGCCAATAGCATCACTGATGGGAATGGGAGATAAAAGACTTTCTGGTATTGGTGAAGCGCGAGGTGTTTTAAAACCAGAAAATATTGTATATATTGGACTTAGAGATTTGGATCCAGGGGAGAGAGAAATTATTCGAAAGCTGGGAATAAAAGCTTTTTCGGTTCAAGATATCGATAGACTAGGAATTGAAGAAGTTATGAACGAAGCATTGGAATACATTTCTAAAAATACTGACGTTATTCACGTGTCCTTCGACGTAGATTGCCTAGACCCTAAAGTGGCGCCTGGAACTGGTGTAAAAGTTTTAGGTGGATTGAATTTCAGGGAGGCTAAAATTGCTTTGGAGCTAACTTCCCAATTGGATAATATTTGTTCGATAGAATTTGTGGAAGTGAATCCGCTTTTAGACGACCAAAATGAAACAGCAGAAGTAGCGACGGCATTAATTTGTGCATTGTTTGGAGAATCCCAACTATAAAATTAAATAAATGATAGGATGAAAAGAAAATGAAGAAATATATTGACTTACACTGTCATTTAGATGGCTCCTTGGATATAGAAACGAGTTTTCAACTAGCTATTAGTAGGGGATTAATATCTGAAGATACTAACATCGAAAAATTTCAGAAAATGATGAGAGTCAGTAGTGATAATGAAAGTTTAGAAGAATTTCTCAGTAAATTTGAGCTACCCATTTCTATACTTCAAGATGAAGAAGCTCTTTCCTTATCTACAGTTGGGGTAATAAAAAAGTTGAGCGAAGACAATATTGCTTACGCAGAAATAAGATTTGCCCCACAACATCATACGAGAAAAGGACTATCCCAAGAGCAGGTGGTGCTGGCTGTTTTAGAAGGAATAAAACGTGGAGCTGAAATATATGAAGATGTAAAAGTAAATCTAATATTATGCATGATGAGAAATGACCCTGTAGATACAAATCCCAAAGAAAATATTAAAACTATTGAAATAGCTAAAGATTATTTGGAAAGAGGAGTCTGTGCAGTTGATTTGGCTGGCGGTGAAATGAATAATCTAGAGGAATATAAAGAGTATTTTGAATACGCAAAAAGTTTAGAGGTTCCTTATATAATCCACGCAGGGGAAAATCCATACCCGAACAACGTCGATGTAGCTATTAATTTTGGAGCAAAAAGAATTGGCCACGGAATTCACGCTATTGACGATAGAGAAGTTTTAGAAAAACTAATAGAATCTAAAATTCCCATAGAAGTATGTATAACATCTAATATCCAATGCAAGTGTGCACCTAGCTACGAATTCCATCCTATAAAAGAGTTATTTGACAAGGGTGTAAAGGTGACTATAAACACGGATAATCGGACGTTATCTGATACGAACTTGGAAAAAGAAATAGAAAAAGCTAAGAATTATTATGGGTTTACTCTTGACGAAATTAAAAAAATGCAGATAGATGCCATAGATTCAGCGTTTTTAACAGAAAAAGAAAAAGCAGAATTGATTAATAAATGGTTGTAAATTTGTATTAATACTAAGATTCTTTTTGTACTAATATTCAAAAAGCCGAGATTTTATTTTTTTAAGATCTCGGCTTTGGTTTATTATTTTACAGTTTTTAGATAAGCAATAATATCTGCAGATTCATACATTGGCTCGTCGTCTACAAAAAGACATGGAACTTGCATCATTCCGCCGTGTTCAATTAAATATTCTCTTTCTTCTGCATCTTCAGAAATATTTACCAGTTCTACATTTTCGATTTCATTTTCTTTAATAAATCCTTTTACTCTTTCGCAAAAGGGACAATTATTAGATGTATAAAGTTTTAATTTAGCCATTTAATCAATCCTCTCTTTCTTCTGATTCATAATTACCCTAGTTTATTAATAATAAACTGAAAATGTTTAACCTCTTGAAACTATGGTAAGAATAATAACAATAGGAGGTGGAAGGGATGAAATATTTAGCAATAATGGGAAGTTTTAGGAAGAATAAAAATTCTAACCAAGCTCTAGATGCATTTTTACAAGGTGTGGAGAAAAATGGTCATGAGGTAGAAAAGCTTTATTTAAGGGATATGGATATTAAGAATTGCACGGGCTGTGATAATTGCAGTAGAACTGGTCATTGTGTATTTAAAGACGATATGAATATTATCTACAACCATCTTGATAACTGCGATGCCATTGTGGTATCAGCGCCAATTTATTTTAATTCCATAAACGCTCTGACGAAAACTATGGTGGACAGATCCCAAAGATATTGGGGAATTAAATATGGATACGGTAGAGAAAAAATTGAAATTCCTAGAAAGATAGGGATGTTTATAGGTATAGGTGGAGCAAATTACACTTATGACCAATTTCTTGCAGGACAATTAGTTATGGATATGTTTTTTAAATCCATAAATGCAGAATTCAGAGGAAATTATTTAATTAGCGAAACAGATAAAGGGGAAGTATCTACAAAAAACCGTATTGTAGAAGAACTTATAGAAATAGGAGAAAATTTTGAAAACCTCAGTAAGTTTTCTATTCAAAAAATAGATTAAAGGAGAAAAAATGCTAGAAAGATTAAATGACAATATTGAATTAATAATGAATGAATTTTTCCCAATAGGAGCTTTAAAAGATAGCGTTGGAGTTACTCGCCTTGGTTATACTGAAGTGGAAGATGAAATGCATGACAAATTCTTGGAGCTGGCTAGAAAATTCGGACTAAATACCTATGTAGACGAAATAGGAAATAGCTTTGCTCATATTGGAGACTTCGATGAGTATCATTTGATTGGTTCCCATTTGGATTCCGTTGTGGACGGAGGCCGTTATGACGGCGTGGCAGGAGTAGCAATTGGACTTGCTATTATGAAAATTTTAGTGGAAGATGGTAAAAAACTTCCACTAAAAACTGTAGCCTTTAGATGTGAAGAATCTGCCAACTTTATGACTCCTCTAACTGGAAGCAGCTTAATAACAGGAGTTACCAAATTTGATACCATGCGAGATATTAAAAGTCGAACAGGGATTTCTTATGAGGAGATATTCAAAGAGAGAGGATACTCTGAAAATCCTAAAAAAATAGACGGGATAATAGATTACATCGAGCTTCACATTGAACAAGCTAGAGTTTTAGAAGATGAAGAACTTGAAATAGGAATAGTAAATGTCATAACAGGAGTAACATCTATAACAGGTGAAATTATAGGAATGGCTGAACATGCCGGTGCTACACCTATGAATTTAAGGGCAGATAGCTTGGCTGCAGTAGCAGAAATCATTCTGGCTGTTGAAGAAATAGGAACAAATGAAACCCCAACCTCAGTAGGGACTGTTGGATTTGTCGAAAACAAACCTAATGCTATGAATGTGGTGCCAGGATATACAAAATTTTCAATGGATACGAGGGATATAAATAACGATTCAATGGCGTCATCCATGAGAAAAATTCAAGAGAGAATTTTGGAAATTTGTGACAGGAGAAAAGTTGAAGCAGTTTTAACTCCTCCAATAGTTTCTCCTGCAGTTACACTATCTCAAAGGATGATAGACGAATTTGAACAAATTGCAAAAAGAGACGGTTATAAATACAAAGTGATGCCCAGTGGTGCAGGACACGATTGTAATAATATGGCCAAGTTTTGGGATTCAATTTTAATTTTTGTACCATGTAAAGAAGGAGTAAGTCACAACCCCAATGAGTATGTTTCTGTTGAAGAAATGGGCAGAGGCGCAGAAATAATTTTAAAATATTTGATAGAAAAAAATAAATAATTTGAAGTAAAGTTCGATTGACATACCATAAACGATATGGTAAATTTAAGTGAGCTGAGAACCTTTAATTTGAATCAGAGAATTCAAAAAGGAGTGCGCACTATATTAGTTTATTATGCCTTCCTTTTTGTGGAAGGTATTTTTTATGCAATCCTTTAAATTAAATCCAGAGAGGTTATAAGGAGGAAAAATTTGAGACATTTAATAGATCCATTGGACTTTACTGTAGAAGAAATGGATGAGATTTTTCGACTGTCTGAGGATATGATCGAAAATGAAGAAAATTACTATCATTTATGTGAGAATAAAATATTAGCTACACTTTTTTATGAGCCTAGTACTAGAACGAGATTTAGTTTTGAAGCTGCAATGCTTAGACTAGGCGGAAAAGTAATTGGGTTTTCAGAGCCAGGATCCAGTTCTGTAAAAAAAGGCGAAAGTATCGCCGATACTATAAAAACCGTAGGCTCGTATTCAGATATTATAGCTATAAGGCATCCCAAGGAAGGGGCGCCTAGATACGCATCAGAAAATTCTTTTGTGCCTGTTATTAATGCAGGAGATGGTGGGCATCAACATCCCACCCAAACTCTTACAGATTTACTGACCATTAAGAGAAAAAAAGGAAAATTATCAGACCTTACTATTGGATTTTGCGGAGATTTAAAATTTGGAAGAACTGTCCATTCGCTTATCAAGGCCATTACGCGATATCCCAATGTGAGGTTAATTTTAATATCTCCAAAAGAACTGGAGGTTCCTGAATATATAAAAGATGAAATAATTATAAGAAAAAACATTCCATTTAAAGAAGTGGAAAGACTGGAAGATGTCATTGGAGAGTTGGATATTTTGTACATGACTAGAGTGCAAAAGGAAAGATTTTTCAACGAAGCAGATTATGTCAGATTAAAAGACAGCTATATCCTAGACAAAAATAAACTAAAAACTGCCAAGGAAGATTTGTCAATTCTACATCCTCTACCAAGAGTAAACGAAATCAGCGTGGAAGTAGACGATGACCCAAGAGCCCATTATTTTGACCAATTGAAGAATGGCATGTATGTGAGAATGGCGCTAATAGGGAAACTTTTGGAGGCAATATGATGTTAAAAGTAGATAGTATAAGCAGAGGAATCGTAATCGATCACATTGAAGCAGGTCATGCAATGTGTATTTACAAATACTTAGAACTACATAATGCTGATTACGTAGTCGCCATGATTATGAATGTACCCAGTAAGAAGATGGGGAGAAAAGATTTAATAAAAATTGAAAACAATATAGATATGGATTTAAATATCTTAGGAGTAATCGCCCCTAATATAACGGTAAACATCATTGAAAATGAAGAGATAATTGAAAAGAAGCAAATAGAACTGCCCCAAACCTTTGAAGGAGTGATTAGTTGCAAGAACCCAAGATGTGTAACGACAGATGAAAAACATATTACTCAAAGATTCACGCTAATCGACGAAAATGTTGGGAAATATAAATGCGTTTATTGTGACACCGTATACGAATGGGAAGATTAAAATAAATAGGATTGGAGATAAAGGTTGAAAAAAGGATATGAAAAATACGAAGTGATTTCTAATGAATCACTAGCGATGGATGTTTATGAATTAGTTTTGAAGTCAAAAGATGATGCTATCATTGAGGGATTACCTGGCCAATTCTATATGGTTAAGATAGGAAGTAGCCTAGATCCCCTCTTACCAAGACCATTTAGTATAAATGATTTAAAAAATAATGAAATAACTTTTTTATATGAGATTATGGGCAGGGGAACTGAAATGCTATCCAAATTGCGCCCTGGAGATTCAGTAGAAGCTATGGGTCCACTTGGCGAAGGATTTGATTTATCCATCGAAGGGAAAATCGCCTTGGTATCAGGTGGGGCTGGAATTGCACCCATGAGATATTTAGCTAAAAGCTTAAAAAATTCTAAAATTGATATATACACAGGATATCGCGATGAATTTTACGGATTTGAGGATTTGGATGATTACGTAGAAGATATTCATGTTGCTACTGAATCCGGACGAACAGGACATAAGGGATATGTAACTGATAATTTCAAACCAGAAGAATACGACTACGTAATTTCATGTGGACCCACGCCCATGATGAAAGTGTTGCAAAAAATGTGCATAGACAAAACGAAATTGTACTTGTCCCTTGAAAGCAGAATGGCTTGTGGAGTAGGTGCATGCTTCGGATGTACTTGTGGAAATGTTGAAGGAAATAAGCATGTTTGCACAGATGGTCCAGTTTTTAAAGGTGAAGAGGTGATTTTCAATGACTAATACAAAAGTAAATATTTGTGGAGTAGAATTTAAAAATCCTATAATTGCAGCATCTGGAACTTTTGGAGTAGGAAGAGAGTATGAAAAATTCTTCGACCTTTCAAAATTGGGCGGTATTTCTACTTTGGGAGTGACCTACGATAGCAGACCAGGGAATACGGGAATCAGAATTTTTGAAACACCCAGCGGTATGATAAACAGCATAGGCTTAGAAAATCCAGGAGTAAAAGCTTTTGTACAAGACGAAATTCCTTTTTTGGAATCATTGGACACAAGAGTTTTGGTTAATGTCAGTGGGAGTTATATTGATGAATATTTAAAAATAATCGAAGAGATAAATGACACAAATATAGATTTTATCGAATTAAATATTTCGTG
>JAAZCH010000457.1 GCA_012513395.1 Tissierellia bacterium | reverse complement strand
TACGTATACAGCTTGATAGAAAGTGAGGTGAATGAATGATTTCCTTAGCTAAAAATGTTACGGTTATTCCAGCGAAGAAAATTATCGGTACTCAGAAACCAACCGAAAAAGTTCAGAAGACACGAGTAGCTGCTTATTGCCGAGTTTCTACCGACAGTGATGAACAGGAAAGCAGCTACGATACACAGATTGAGCATTATACCACCTATATTAAAAGTCATCCAGAGTGGACACTAGCGGGGATTTATGCCGATGACGGTATCTCCGGAATGAATACGAAGAAGCGTGATGAATTCCAGAGAATGATTAACGATTGCAACGACGGCAAGATAGATATGATCATCACCAAGTCCATAAGCCGATTTGCAAGAAATACGGTTGATTGCCTGAATTACACGAGAGCCCTTAAGAACAAGAATATCGGTGTTTATTTCGAGAAAGAAAACATCAATACGCTCGATGCCAAGGGTGAAGTTCTTATGACAATTATGGCTTCTCTTGCACAGCAAGAAAGCGAGTCATTATCAGCTAACGTTCGTTTGGGCTTACAGTTCCGATATCAACAAGGGAAAGTTCAGGTCAACCACAACTGGTTCCTGGGATATACCAAAGACGAAGATGGTCACCTTATCATTGATCCAGAGCAAGCCGAAGTAGTAAAGCGCATTTATAGGGAGTACCTTGAAGGCAAGAGCTTCTTACAGATAAAAAGGTCTCTTGAGGCCGATGAAATACGAAATGGTGCAGGAAATAAAAAATGGCATGAAAGCAATATAAGGCAGATACTTACGAACGAGAAGTACATCGGGGACGCATTGCTTCAGAAGACTTATACAGTGGATATACTCGATAAGAAGCGAGAAGCCAATAAGGGTCAGGTGCCTAAATATTATGTAGAAGACAGTCATGAAGCTATTATTCCAAAGGATATCTTCTTAAAGGTACAGGAGGAAATTGCTAGAAGGGCAAATCTTACTAACGGGACAACAAAACGCAAACGTATCTATAGCGGGCGATACGCCTTATCCGGTATGGTATTCTGCGCACACTGCAGCGATATCTTCCGCAGGATTAAATGGAACAATCGAGGGTGTAAGTCCACCGTTTGGCGCTGCGTTAGCAGGGTTGAAAAAGATGGTCCTGATTGCCCGGCAAGAACAGTTCACGAAGAATTGATCCATGAGGTGGTTATCAAGGCCATAAACGAAGCGTTCCGCGAAAAGGAGACAATCCTTCCGCTTTTGCGAGAGAATATCGAGAGTAGCTTAGAGGAGATCAACCTTAGTCAGATTGCAACAATTGATGATCAGATGAAATCAATGCAGCAGGAGCTACTGGCAACGGTCAATTCAAAGAATACCGGTGATGAGCTAGGTATGGAGATTAGAAGGCTGCGTGATGAGAAGCAGGCCCTTCAAAATGAGCAGGCATTAAGACAGGATCTGAAAACTAGAATTGATGAGATGATGCGTTTCCTTAATGACCTGCCTTGCGAGCTTACTGATTACGAAGAAGAATATGTGAGGACACTCTTGGAAAGGATTACAGTTTACGATGATCACATCATTGTTGAATTTAAATCAGGCATTGAAATACAAATAGACAAAGAGGTATAGAATATTGAGCTGACCGCCAATAGAGGGAACCATATCACAACACCCTTTGGCGGTTTTTCCATTTTTAAACGTTGATTATATCATTTCGTTGTGTTATAATAATTGATACAAATAAGGATTTAGGAGGAACCGAAACTATGACAGCCTCAATGCGTTTAAGATAAGCTGGCAATAAAAAAGGCAGAATCTATCCCCGATGATAGGCTTTTTTGTTGTACTTATTTATACGATATTGAGCATTCGTTAGTTACGGTGAGGATATAGATTATTTAACTATACCTTAATTTAACTATGTCTAAATATGAATGCTTCTAATTGTATGTAAGCAGACCAAAAGCCACATTGTGGGGTTTGTCCTGCATTTTTTATTGCCTAGAATGCTATTCAAAATAGAAATTCAAGCAAAATAATATGCAGGAGATAATATAAATGGAAAAATACAACAATTGGAAACGAAAATTTTATGCAATATGGGCAGGGCAAGCAGTATCATTAATCACTAGTGCCATCCTGCAAATGGCGATTATTTTTTACCTTACAGAAAAAACAGGATCTGCGATGGTCTTGTCTATGGCTTCATTAGTAGGTTTTTTACCCTATGCGATTTTGGGGCCTGCCATTGGTGTGCTAGTGGATCGTCATGATAGGAAGAAGATAATGATTGGTGCCGATTTAATTATCGCAGCAGCTGGTGCAGTGCTTGCTATTGTTGCATTCTATATGGAGCTACCTGTCTGGATGGTTATGATAGTATTGTTTATCCGTAGCATTGGAACAGCTTTTCATACCCCAGCACTCAATTCGGTTACACCACTTTTAGTACCAGAAGAGCAGCTAACGAAATGCGCAGGCTATAGTCAGTCTTTGCAGTCTATAAGCTATATTGTTAGTCCGGCAGTTGCAGCACTCTTATACTCCGTTTGGGATTTAAATGCTATTATTGCCATCGACGTATTGGGTGCTGTGATTGCATCTATTACGGTAGCAATTGTACGTATACCTAAGCTGGGTAATCAAGTGCAAAGTTTGGAACCAAATTTCATAAGAGAAATGAAAGAAGGAATTGTCGTTCTGAGACAAAACAAAGGATTGTTTGCCTTATTACTCTTAGGAACACTATATACTTTTGTTTATATGCCAATTAATGCACTATTTCCTTTAATAAGCATGGAATACTTTAATGGAACACCTGTGCATATTTCTATTACGGAAATTTCCTTTGCCTTTGGAATGCTAGCAGGAGGCTTATTGTTAGGAAGATTAGGGAGCTTCGAAAAGCGTGTATTACTAATAACTAGTTCATTTTTTATAATGGGGGCCAGTTTAGCCGTTTCGGGAATACTTCCTCCAAATGGATTTGTAATATTTGTAGTTTGCTGTGCAATAATGGGGCTTTCGGTGCCATTTTATAGCGGTGTGCAAACAGCTCTTTTTCAGGAGAAAATTAAGCCTGAATATTTAGGACGTGTATTTTCTTTAACTGGAAGTATCATGTCTCTTGCTATGCCAATTGGGTTAATTCTTTCTGG
>JAAZCH010000181.1 GCA_012513395.1 Tissierellia bacterium | reverse complement strand
AACATGCAAGCTCTATTAATTTTAAAGATTATAAACTTTTTTCCATATATATATGAGGAGTCATATAGTAGTCGAAAGGTTCTTCGCTAGTTGTATGATATCCCAACTTCTCATAAAAGCTCTCAACTGATACCCTTCCCATGAGCATCATTTTTTCATATCCTTTTTCGCGTGCGACGTCTTCAATAAAATCCATTAAATATCTGCCTAAGCCCGAGCCTTTGTATTGATCAGTTACTATTACAGCTTTAACTTGGCATGTCTTATCGTCTACATGGGCTAAAAATACCGTGGACATCATCTCTCCATCGATAAATCCTCCGTACATATCTACGTTTTTATCTCCCGTTAAATCTTCATCACGGATATTTAGCCCTTGAGGTTTTCTAAATGCATCATTTCTAATGTCTATGGTTTTTTCATATTCATCTGTTCCATATTCTATTTTTTTCATAATTATTTTGTCCATAATAATACACCTCGTTTATTAATTAAATTTTATATTTTCCTTCGCTCAGTCGCAAAACTAAAAAATATTTAGTTAAAAATTTGTATTGAATTATTTAATTCGATATACAAGTGAGCTTTGCAACTTGAATTTTCTTCTCTAAATTCATTAGTTATATCTTCAGGAGTCATTATCACTCCATATGTGGTGTGAGCTTTTAAGAAATCCGTAAGTTCATCAGTTGTATAGTCAGTATTTACACAGTTCAATAGGATATTTTCATATCCATAAGATTTGACGAAATAATATTCTTCAAAGGAATTTATTTCGATAATATGCTTGCTCTTACTAGAGGGCAGTTCATATCTCAACTGATTTAAGATTTCGTCAGACATATCTCTAATTCTCAATAAAAGCTTTGCATTCTTATTTTTATCACCCCAAAGTTCCAATTCTTCTATGAGAGTCCCGTCTTCATCTAAAAGAACTATTTGATTATAAATATCGTATCCTATAGGCATTGCCATTAGATTTTTTCCACTTTTATGCAATCTATCCAATTCATCGATATTATTGTCTTTTAGTTTTTGAATGTAATAGTCATTTACGTGACTCTTATGATCTTCTTTAATTTGAGTTGAATCGTCGTAGAGGACTTTTTTTAATATGTCATTACGTAGAATGTATTCACCTAAGTTCAGTTCCCAAATGACCTCATCATAATTTTCTCTAAAAGTATCATGTTGGATATCTCTTCCAGTTTTTCGATCTCTTAAAATGCTGTCTTCAAAAAGTTCTGTGCTGGCCATGTGAAATACATAATTGTCATCTATGAAGGAGCCTTTTCTCATAATCGTTTGAGGCTTTACGCTTTGATAACCTTTATAATTTTCTAAGTCTACTCCAAAGATGATACCCTTTTTATTATCATAACCCATAATATTTAATATAGTGGGGAAGAAATCCAATTGGCTTCCGACTTTTGAGTTAGTATAACCTACATCTGAATTTGGTATGTGAATTATCAAAGGTACGTTCATAATATCATCAAAGTAATAATTTTTACCTAAGTAATTACTCATCAAGTCCACGTCTTTTTTGTTATGGTTAGGTATTGCAAAATGATCCCCGTAAATTGCGATGATAGAGTCCTCATATATTCCTTCGGATTTCAAATCTTTTAAAAATTTACCAAGAGCCTTATCAGCATAATGTATGCTTTGGAAATAATCTCCTAGGATTGTGTTTTTATGTTCTGGTAAGATTTCCAATTCCTTGTATTCCTCAGGCATAGTAAAAGGATTGTGGCTAGATAATGTCACCATAAATGCATAAAAAGGATTTTCACTTTCCTTTAGTTCTTTAAGATATTCCATAGATTGTTCAAAGAAATCCTCATCTGTTATGCCTAGTTCTATAATATCTCCAACTTCATAGTCTTCTTGGGAAACAAAATTTTCAAATCCTTGATTTTTATATGCTTTATCTCTATTCCAAAAATCTTTTTCATATCCATGAAAAGCCCAAGCGGTATATCCATTTTCTCTCAATATCCACGGCAAACCATAAAATGTATTGTTTTCATATTGAGTATAAGTTGGCGACTCCATAGATGGATGAAGACTATTATTAGAGACGAATTCTGCGTCAGAAGTATTTCCACGTCCTAATAGTTGAAAGTAATTGTCATAATAAATTGAAGAGCTATCTTTTATTAGTTCATTTAAATTCGGAGTAATAATTTGGTCATTGTAAGTTAAATTAATTACGAATTTTTGGAGAGCTTCGACTTGAATTACTATTAGATTTTTTTCTTTACCAATTCCAGTAAGTGGTCCTTCCAAAGATTCAGCTCTAGTTTTTAATATTTCAATATCTTCTTCGCCATAAAGTTCTACTCCCGATTGATATGCGGAAGCTTCTTCATCTTGAAAAAAATCAGCAATGTCATTTATGTGATATGAAAAAAATTCCTGATATTTTAATGTGTTCATTAAATTATTAGAGCTAAATATTACTAATGTACATAGAATTACAACAAGCATGCCACCTGAAAAATAAAGTTTTTGTTTATTAGTAATAAGGTCTGTTTTATCATTTAAAAGAAAATCTAATTTAAGCTTTTTTAAAATCTCTGGATTGATGAAATGTTTTAATAAATAAAAATAAACCAAGGGCAAATCCAAGATGAATATCATTGACCTTAGTGTAACCAAAGACTTAACACTATTTTGAACATCTGATAGCATTTTCATCATACCAATCATTTCCACTGAAGGAAGGGCATTGAAGTAACTATAGTAAATTACATCAATAAACATGATTAGAGATACAAATGTATAAAATATGCCAAGATAGTAGTTCTTCCTCTTTTCATTTAGAGAGCTCATAAGTCCTATACAGGTAAGAGCAATCCCCAAAGTAAATAAAAACACCAATACTGGTTTATGTATTACTTCAGTATAATTGATGAATAAGATGGTTTTTAAAGCTATTAATAAGGATAATACTATCAACTAATCTCCTACTTTCTGTTAAGTAAATTTTACAATAAATGGGTTTGAATGTAAAGAATATTAAACATATATTGAGGTAGTAATTATTTAAAAAATTATAAATATATTTATTTAAAATCATAACAAAGGAAATCGTTAATTATAAAGCAATTAAAAGAAGTGAATAAGATAATAAACAAATTAAAACATTTGTTAAGATTATCTTAAAAATCGGTGAAAAGCATTTACATTAACGTCCAAGGGGTATAAACTGAGAATAGATTATTAAGGTGAGGTGATATTTTGATATTAATTTCAATTTTAACATTTATAAAATCTTTGCTATTTATTCTGTTTACAGATATAGAACATAATATGTGGATGGTCTACATTGCATCTACATCATTTTCTTTATTTGTTATGACATGGATATATACTTCAAATAAAAAGAACAAAAAGTTTTTTGTAGGACTGTACTACTCGATTATTTCTTTAATATTATTTGCAGATGTTTTGTATTATGCTCATTTTCAGACGTTACCATCTGTATCGATGTTGATGCAAATAAAATTATTGCCTAATGTGTCATCGAGTGTAATTAACATAGTAGGATTTAAAGAATTGTTATTTTTATTGGACTTGCCTTTAGTATTTTTATTTTTGAAATATAAGGCTTTAAATATCGAAGAGATATCATCCAAGAAAATGCGCAGAGTAATACCTGTATCTTTTTTATTGATATTCCTATTGACATTTTCATACAGCCAAATGAGAGGATTGAGTAATTCTTTAAAATATCAAGAACCTTATAGCTATCATCTTCAAGATTTAATAGCTAGATTGTGGAAGGATAAAAGAGTAAAAGCTTCTGGATATGAAGTCAAAGAAGAAGATATACTAGAATATAAAAAAAGAGCAGAATATAAAGAAGGAAATGTGACGGGAATTGGGAAGGGTAAAAATTTAATAGTGCTTCAAGTAGAGGCCTTACAAAATTTTGTGATTGGATTAAACTACAATGATCAAGAAATTACTCCCAATTTAAATAAACTAATAAACGACAAATCGTCTATATATTACGATAAATATTTTCAAATGACAGCTAGGGGAAATACTTCTGATGCAGAATTTGTTTCTAATAATAGTCTGTATCCAGCTACAGACGCTCCAAGTTATTCTAAATATGAGAATAATACATTCCACGGACTCCCTTGGGTTATGAGGGAAAACGGATATACTTCTTTGGCATTTCATGGATATGAAAAAGATTTTTGGAATAGAAATAACGCCTATAAAAATCAAGGATTTCAAAAATTTTATTCCCAAGAAGATTTCCAATTTGAAGAAAAGATTTTGTTGGGAATAAAAGACGAAGAATTTTTTGAACAATCAGTAGTCAAGTTGAAAAAATACAAAGAAAAAAATAATAAACCATTTTATGCTTTTATGGTGAGCTTATCGAGCCATGATCCCTTTGAAATACCAGAAGAATATAGAATGATTGAATTGTCAGATATTCATGAAGGGACAAAGATTGGAAATTATTTACAGGCTATTCATTATTTTGACTACTCTTTGGGAATACTAATGGAAGAGCTGAAAGAAGCCGGAATTTACGAAGACTCTGTCATTGCAATTTACGGAGATCATTTTGCTATTCAAGAAAATGAAGAGACAGATGTACTTATGAGTAATCTTATCGGAAATGAATATGGACCAGAAGACGTAATGAATATTCCCCTTCTTATACACGTTCCAGGTGAAGAATTGGGATACACTAATTCTAAGATTGGATCTCAGTTGGACTTTTTCCCTACCATTCTAAATATAATGGGATATGAAAATGATAAAGGGATAGTATTTGGAAGGGATTTAAACAATTTCCAAGGAATTAATTTTGTAGCACCTCAAACAATTATGAATGAAGGATCCTTCTTGACAGAGGAGATAATTTTCAAAGTTCCAAAGACTAGAAATTTTGATGAGAGCATGGTCTTTGATATTAGAAATGGTAGAAGTAAGAACATAAACAACTATAAAGAACTTTACAATTATATATCAAGTGAAGTTATACGTTCAGATTATATTCTAAAGACGGATATTTTAAAAGACATATTGGAGCATCAGTAAAGATTGGAGAAATCCAATCTTTTTAAATTTAACTAGATAAAAAGTTTACATAATTTTTACATTTTTATTTTCTTTAATATGTATACTTAGTTTAATTAAGGAGGTGTTATGGTGTATAAAAAAATAATTTTTAATGAAATAAAATCAAGTAAGCTTATAAGCGTAACGATACTTGCTTTTTTCCTATTGACTAGTTATTTGTTAAGCACTTCAGGGATAATTATTGCCAATTTGACTTCTTCAATAAATCATCTTATGGAAGCTTCAAAAACTCCCCATTATTTACAAATGCATATAGGTGATTTGGACGCGGAAAAGATGGATAAATTTGCAAAAGCTCATGAAAATGTAGCTGATTATCACGTTCAAGGATTTTTGAATGTAGATAGTTCTGACATTTTCATAAATGGAAATAGATTTGCTAATAATTCCCAAGATAATGGCTTTTCTGTACAAAATAAAAATTTTGATTTTTTATTAGATTTAAATGGAGAAAAAGTTTATCCAAATGAGGGTGAGGTTTATATCCCCTTTGCGTATTTTTTGAATGGTGAAATTTCTGAAGGTGATACTCTTACAATAAATGAACTAGATTTAACGGTCAAAGGTCCCATTAGAGATTCTCAAATGAACTCCACACTATCTTCATCCAAAAGATTCTTAATCCATAAAAATGATTACGAAAAATTAATACCCTTTGGTAGAATGGAATACTTAATAGAATTTCTTTTAGTGGATTTAGGTAAAATAACGGAATTTGAAGGAGATTATAACAATGCAAATCTAGAGTCTAATGGGCCTACCATTACTTATTCCTTGTTTAAGCTTATAAATGCAATAAATGACGGAATTATGATTGCAATATTATTTTTAATTAGCATTTTAGTATTAATCATTAGTTTTCTTTGCATAAGATTTACGCTTATTTCTAAAATTGAAGAAGAGTATTTGGAAATTGGCATATTAAAAGCAATTGGAATCAGAAATAAGGATATAAAAAAGATTTATATAGTTAAATATTTTGTCCTAGCAGCAATAGGGGGAATCTTAGGATTTGTTTTATCATTAATAACTTCTAATAGCTTCTTAAAACCAATTAAATTGGCTATGGGAAATAGTGGTCTGGGATTGGAAGGTTATTTATTAGGATTTTTCTTATCTTTTTTAGCTTTTGTTATTACAATGATGTATGTAAATCACATACTAAATTTATTTAAGAAAATGTCTCCAGTTAAAGCAATAAAAACAGAAACGACAGAATATGAAAAGTATGGCAGTGAAGAATTTAAATTGCATAAACAAGTTTTTATGGGGACTAATGTATTTTTAGGATTAAAAAATGTATTTTCAAGAAAAAAATTGTACATCACATTTGCCTTAGTGTTGATTATTTCCGCATTCATTATGATACTGCCTAATAACATATACAGTACGATTTCTAGTCGAAATTTTATTTCATATATGGGAGTGGGACAAAGTGATATTCTAATTACTATTCAAGGAGGAGTTAACAAAGAATCTAATATTAAAGATTTGATTAAGGATTTGGAAAAGGATACAGATATAGCAGACTTTACAGTAAAAAATGGAAAGAAATATGAAGTTAAATTAGACGGTGGTGTTTTGGGAAGATTGCAGTTGGTATCAGGTGATCACAATAAATTTCCCCCCGCCTATGTCAGTGGAGAAATTCCGAAACTTGATAACGAGATTTCTTTATCTTATCTAAGTGCCACGGAATTGAATAAAAATGTTGGAGATAGTATTACTTTATTAGTCGGAGGAGTAGAAAAAGAGTTAACTGTCACGGGGATTTATTCCGATATTACAAATGGAGGAAAGACAGGAAATATTTCATTTGCCGACGATGCACAAGCTTCTTTGTGGTCAAGTATTCCAATAACATTAAAAGAAGATGTAAATCCATCTGAAAAGGTAGAGTATTACAAAAATAATTTTAAAGATATCAAAGTCACTGATATTGAAGACTATATAGGACAGATCTTTGGCTCTACCATAAGTTCTGTTAACAAAGCGGCAATTTTAAGTATAATATTTTCAATTTACCTTACATTTTTAATAACCTTGTTGTTTGTTAAGATGCTAGTCATAAAAGATAAAAGAGGAATATCCATATTAAAAAGCTTGGGATTTTCTTCAAATAATATTAAATTGCAATATCTTATCGGTTCAGCTCTTTTAGTCCTATTGGGAATTATTCTAGGAACCATATTGGCTGGTACATTGGGACAATTTCTTACAAGTAAATTAATAGGAGTTTTTGGAGTTGTAAATTTTAAATTTAATATTAATTATTTATTTGTATTTTTAATAACGCCTGCAGTTTTAGGAATATTTGTATATATCGCAACTATTTTTGGACTTAGAGATATTCCTAGAATGAGAATTTCAGAATTTATAAAGGAGTAAGTTATGGAAACTATATTAAAAGGTAAAGACATTAATAAATATTATGGAGAAGAAAATAATCAAACCATAGCTTTGAATGAAGTGGATATAGATATATTAAAAGGCGAATTTTTGTCTGTAATGGGTCCATCAGGCTCTGGAAAATCTACTTTACTATTCGCCCTTAGTGGAATGGATGATATAAGTTCTGGTGAAGTTATTTTTAATGACAAGGACATCTCAAAGATGAGCGAAGAAGAAATGGCTGATGTGAGAAGAATGGAAATGGGATTTGTTTTCCAGAACGCTACGATGTTAAAAAATTTGGATATCTTGGATAATATAATTTTGCCCAGTTATAATGAACATTCCAAAAGCGAGTTGATAGATAGGGCAAAAGAAATGATGGATGTGGTGGGAATTTCAGGGTTAGAAAATAGAAATATAAAAGATGTTTCTGGAGGGCAATTGCAAAGGGCGGCCATTTGCAGAGCAATTTTGCATAATCCCAAAATTCTATTTGGAGATGAACCTACGGGAGCATTAAATTCTAAGACATCTGAAGAGATAATGGATTTATTTCAATCTTTAAATGATAAAGGCATGACGATTATGTTGGTAACTCATGATTCAAAAGTGGCTGCAAAGTCAAAAAGAGTTTTATTTATGAAAGATGGTAAGATTAAATCAGAATTATCATTTAAAAATGAAACCTTTGAAAAAAGAATGGAAATAATTAACAATAAGATGACTAATTTAGATATATAAAAAAATTATACTATTTTGTTATATATTGAAAAATTTTACAATTTCTTAAGGCATATTTATTTAAATTGAATTATAATAGTAAATAAATATTCATTAATTTGGAGGATAATTATGAAATATGAAATTACAGGGAAGCCATTTCCAGTAGTAATTTTTCAGCTGGATCGAGGCGAATATATTTACTGTGAAGCAGGAGGTATGTCATGGATGAACGATGCAATGACCATGGACACCCAAGCTGGAGGAATAGGCAAGGCATTTGGAAGAGCTTTTTCAGGGGAAAATATGTTTGTGAATAAATACCAATCTGAAAGAGATGGTGGAGAGATTGCAATATCCTCTAGTTTTTTAGGAAGTATTCAAAAAATCGAACTACAAAGAGGAGATTCTATTATTCTTCAAAAAGGTGCAATACTTGCTTACACTGAAGGAATCGATAGAAAAGTTTTCTTCAAAAGTCCCATGAAAGGACTGTTTGGCGGAGAAGGTTTTATAATGCAAGAGGTGTTCGGAGAAGGAATTTTATTTATGGAAGTGGATGGCGAAACGAGAGAATATGATTTAGCGCCAGGTGAAAAAATGATTTTAGATACAGGTCATTTATTGTTGATGGATAAAACTTGTACAATGGATATTAAATCCGTGGGCGGAGTGAAAAACACTTTATTTGGCGGAGAAGGACTATTTAATACTACGATTACTGGACCAGGAAAAGTAGTAATTCAAACATCTCCAATTAACAAATTGGCAAGCAGCTTGAGACCGTTTTTTCCTGCAGGATCTTAAATCAAAATAAAATATAATCAAAAGCCTGAGATTTTTAAGCCCATAAGGCAAAATAAATCTCAGGCTTTTATAATGTCATATGTCTAAACTTCGCTAGAGCCTACGAGTATTGTTTTGAAGTCAGTATAGTTAACTAATCCCGGTTTATTCGCTGGAGATCTTTTAACATTTTGCTTCAACGTGTAATCCACTTCTATCGAACCGCTATTTCTACCTTTAGAATTATAGGCAGCTAGCTTTGCAGCATATTTTATTACATCTTCTGGCACATCTTTGCCTTCAGTTTTTATTATGACATGGCTTCCTGGAATTCCTTGGGCGTGGAGCCAAATATCATTTCGCCTAGCTATTTTATGAGTTAGCAAGTCATTTTCTCTATTATTTCTTCCCACAAGAATATCAAATCCATCTTTTTTCAATTCTAAATAATTAGCTATTTCCATTTTGGATTTTTTCTTCTTTTGGGCGCCTCGCTTTATATATCCTTGTTCAATTAGCTCGTCTTTAATCTCGTCTAATGCCGATATATCTTCAGTCAGTTCGATTGTTGATAAGACAGATTCCAAATAGTCTATTTCGATTTGGGTTTCTTCTATTTGTTCATTTAGTATATTTTCTGCAGTTTTTAATTTTCCATATTTTTTATAAAATCTTTGGGCATTAAGAGGGGCAGATATTTTTTCGTCTAGGGGAATTAAAATCTCTTCCAAATCTTCACTGTAGAAATTTTGAAGTACGATTTCTTTTTGTCCTGGCTCAACCATATGAAAATTAGCTGAGAGCAGGTCCCCAAAAACTCTGTATTGCTCTCTATTTTCAGCTTCGAGTAAATCCTTTTTTAAATTGGACATCTTAGACTTGTCTTTGGAAAGTCTTGTCGTCACAGTTTTTTTCAAGGCAGAAGCTTTTTGACCTAGCCTGTCGTCTTTGTCTCTCTTAGAGTAAACTGCATCTAGCATTTCAGAAGGTGTATCGAATTCTAATGATTCCAAGCCTTCTAGATTTACTAAATTTAAAACGTGAAAATCTACAATTTTATCGCCATCTAAATACAATTTATTGGAAAAAACATTTTGATTAATCTCTTTTATCATTTCCATCACCGATTTTATTAAGGTTTCTTTTTCCTCATTTTCCAATGAGTTAAAGGGTCTGCTGGAATCGATATGAGATCTAATGGCAGCTTCGGTACCTATATTTTTACTAAATCCAGTTAGTGCACTGAATACTACGTTTTCTACTGATTTATTTCCTTCAGAAAGATTAAATTTTTCTGAGACTTCTTCTATCGTAGCAGTATTTGGATCAATTTTATTCTCGTCTTTAATATACTCATATGGTAAATGGGGAAGAACTTGTCTGACCCTACTCATGGATTCACTTACTCTTCTAATAGAATCTATTATATTATTTTCATCGTCTAATAGAATAATGTTGGAATGTCTTCCCATTATTTCTATTATTAAAGATTTTTCAATTTTTTCACTAAAATCATCCCAAGCGTCAAAATCAATTTTTATTACCCTATCATTTCCAAATTGTGAAACTCTTTTTACAATAGCGCCTGAGAGATGCTTTCTTAAAACCATTGTAAACATAGGTGGAACTTTTGGGTTTTCTTTTGTTTCTTGGGTCAAATATATCCTAGGATTATTTCCAGAGGAGGATATTAATAATTTGTTTTTTCTAAAGTGAAAAAGAACTTCGTCTTTTTCCACTTGGTAAATTTTGTCAACTCGTAGTCCTGTCAATTCGTCATTTAGTTGATTCACTACAGCTCGAGTTACTATTCCATCAAATGCCATTTTATCACCTAGAAAAAATTATATCACAAAGGAAAGGGATTTGATATAATAGTAAATTGGAGGTATCGATGAACATATATTTGACTAGACATAGCCAAACTGAATGGAATTTGGTAAGAAGAATCCAAGGATTTTTGGATTCGCCTTTGACTGAAAAAGGAATAGAAGATGCAAAAAAACTTAGGGACAGATTAAAAGATGTGGACATAGATGTTGCTTACACATCGACCCAAGGGCGCGCAGTTAAAACTGCTGAAATTGTCATGGAAGGCAAGAGGGGAAAGCTAATCGAATCTGAAGAGCTAAGGGAATTGGGAGTGGGAACGTGGCAGGGGATGTATTATGAGGACATAATAAAAAACCATCCTGAGCAATTTGAATTGTACACCACTAAACCTCATGTTTATAAACCTGATAACGGAGGAGAAACTTACCCAGAATTTGAAAAAAGGGTAAGAGGATTTATTGATTATATTAAAAAGCAGCCCTATGAAAATATACTAATCGTAACCCATGGACTGACTTATATGATGCTACTAAACTTATTTGAAGAAAAGCCTTTGAAAAATTTAACAGATAGAAAGGTTCCATTGGGAACGGCACTTGCTAAAATAAAATACGAAGATGGAAAGTTTGAAATCTTATATGAAGGTGACGATAAGCATCTTTTCTAAACTTTTTTGACTAAACAAAATGAAAGGACCGTAAGAAACACGACCCTTTCATTTTTTATCTGGCGCTATGTCTTTCTTTTCCTAAATATAATCCAGTTACATAAAAGGCTATACTAAATGCTATCAATATGAATACTTCATTTTTGATATTTAAATTGCCAGTGGATAGTTTAGTAATGGCGTTATTGTAATAAAACAGCGGACTAAATTTTGCAACACCTTGAACAAACTTTGGCATAATTTCTATCGGTATAGCAGAACCTGATAGGAACATAAGCATTACAGGAAGAGCATTACTCATCATATTTGTTACCGCTTTAGAAGTTCCTATTCTATTGACAAAAGATGAAAAGAACACCACTACCAAAGTCCACAATGTCAGAATCAAAACGTAATATTTTAAAGTCTGAGCCTTTAACATCTCAGGGAAGAATCCAAATATTCCTATTGAAAAGACAATTATAAAAACAAGTGCAGAGATTAAAATTTGGGAAAAATTCAACTCCATGTTTATTCTAGTTTTGCTCTTTGGAGACACATCACTTCTTATTTGAATATCCCTTTTATTAAAACTCAAGTGTAAGTCTCCCAATAATTTTAACAAAATCATCATTATTACGAAACCATAGGCATTTACATAACCGAAAAATTTCAATTCCGCATTTACTTGGGGTTTAATAAATTCTATTTTTGCTTTTTCGTCAAGAACATTAAAAAGACGATCAATATCTAAATCTTTTGAATTAAACATACTTTTGTAATACATTGGATATTTATTTGCGACGGAGCCGAAAATTCTACTTTGGGGATTTGTAATATCTGTATAAATTTTCAATGGAGCATTATTGCTATTTAACAAAATTCCCTCAGAGTTTTCAGGGATTTCCAGTATTCCATCTATATACCTAGTGTACAAATCCAATTCAGCAAGGTCAACAGAATCGTAATAGTATATACTGTTTTCCTTTTCTAAATAATTAATCAAAGAATTTGCAAATTGGCTGTCATCATTTTTTATTACGCCAATATTTATTTCAGACTCATTGTAAATTTCCTCATAAGACATACCTTGAATAGCAGTTATGGAAACTAGGATTATAATATACAAAAGGAGCATTGTCTTGTTTTGTCTGGCTATCTTCATATAATATTTTATAGTATTCATGCTTTTTTCCTCCTGATGTAGATTGTAGAAATGGCAATCAAGAATAGACTGTAGCCAAATAACAAACCAATTGACTTGCTTATTGTCGTGTAGTTCGAAAGCATATTTATCTTTATAAATTCATTTCCAATTATATTTATTGGATTTAGTTCGTTTATAAACGGTAACATTCTTTGTAGTTGAATTCTTAGGCTATCGCTATACAGTCCGCTAAAACTAGACATCGCTAACAAGGAACCGATTAGGGCAGCAATTTTAGTAGATTCTTTTGCTATAAAGGTGCCAATAAATAAGCCCCAAGATAACCCAAATACTATTGCAGATAAAATTAACGGCACATTATGAAGATCCATGGAGAAAAAGTTTTGTTTTAGAATAAATTCTGTATAAAATATCATCATTCCCACCATAAAAACCGACCATATAAAGCACGTCAAGACGCTTACAGAAACTTGCCAAGACATGGGAGTAGAGGATGTGATATTTCTTAAACTTACTTTTTCATCCCTTACTATTAGCTTATTACCTATGGTGCTACTTAAATAAGAACCGTAAAGAGTGATCATGGAAAATAACGAATAGAAGATGACATCTATTGGGCTAAATTTATCTCCAATATCGCTTACATACTTTCTATTAAACTCAAAAGACTCCAGTGGCAAATTTAGTTTTAATATCTGCTTGTACATTGTAATGACTTCATCCATCATTAGTTGGTTTATTCCATTTTTATTAACAACTAGAGATAAATCTTCCTTGACAAATACATCAATTTTTTCTTGTTCTAGTTCTTTTCTAGCTTCTTCTTCTGTCATAAGAGTTCCTGTAAACAAATTATTATCTACTGTTTTATTGTCTGCATAATTATACGAAAAGGGATTGGAGTCTAGGGACATACTTATGAAACTCAAGGGTAAAAATGCATCTTCATGATATCCAACCTTGGCCTTATCAATATCAATTTCTTCAAAACGCAAACTGGAAAATGCTAAAGTAAAAACGGTAAGCAATAGCAATGGAAATGCCATCATCCAAAACATATTTCCAAAATTTCCAAGGAAAAGTTTCAATTCATATTTTATATAAGTGAATAGCTTATTCATCAATCTCTCAACTCCTTGCCAGTTAATTCTAGGAATACATCATTTAGAGAAGGGATTTCGGTATATAGTTTTAAATAAGTTAGATTTTTGGATTTCAAAAACTCCACTATACTTCCGATATTACTTTGAGGATTGTCAAATTTAACTGTGTATTCAGAATCCTTTTTTGTCACATCTATAACGTGGGATAGATTTTTTAAATCTTTTAAGATTTCTACATTTTCCTCTAGTACAGAAAATTTTATTATTTCAGTAGTTATAATAGCATCTCTCAATTGCTCGTTTGTGCCAGTAATAATATTTCTTCCTTGATCGATTATTGCAATTCGATCACAGAGATCTTCAACTTCTTCTAAATAGTGAGAAGTGTAAATTATAGTGGCTCCTTGGCGATTAAGTTCTTTTATTCCTTCTAAAATAAAACTTCGACTTTGGGCGTCTACAGCAACAGTCGGCTCATCTAAAAAAATCAGTTCTGGCTCATGGGCTATACCACAAGCGATGTTCAAACGTCTGGCTAAACCTCCAGAAAGTTTTGAAGGCAAAAACTTTTCGTACTTTTCCAAACCGACAAACTCAATGGCTTTTTTAACTAACTCTTTTCTTTTTTTAGGATCAGATTCATACAGGCCACAAAAATAATCTATATTTTCATAAACTGTAAGCTCTTCAAAAATTGCCAAGTCCTGGGGGATATATCCAATTTTTCTTTTGATGTCGTAAGAATTGGGCTTTAACTCTTGATTAAAAACTTTTACATTTCCATTGTCATAGGAGTAGATTCCTAAAATACAAAGTAGCAAAGTAGATTTTCCTGAACCATTTGGCCCAATTAGTCCTAAAATTTCTCCTTCATATACATTCAAATTAAATGAGTTCAACGCTCGCAATTCTTTAAATTCTTTTATAATATTTTCTACTGTAATTATCATATCCTCACCTCTTGAAAATATGATACAATTATTGCGTAAGAATTATAAGTGAACAGGGTCAGAACCTGATATGACAAATGTCACTGGAGAAATATGATTAATATAATTATCCAATTAATAACGAGTATAACAGTCGGTTTAATAGAAGTACAAAGAGGAATTTTCCAAATAGATTCTTTGGTGTTTTTGGTTTTAATGGGCTTTAGTGCATCTATGACTATAAATACCATAAGCAATAATAAAATCAAAATGACATTCCTTTTGGTTTTGTTGCTCATTACTTTATTTTTTCCTAATTATTCTTTTCTAATACTTATAATGGCACCATCTGCCTATAGAAATTTTAAAAAGTTGGGTTTGCTCTTTTTTATTCCTCTAGTTTTAAATTTTCATAATATATACTTTGCTTTGTACTCATTGTTGTATTTATTTGATTTTAAAATCTCCGAAAGAGAAACTCAGCTTAATTTGCTGCATCAAGAAAAGATGAACCTCATAGACGATGTAAATAATTTGTATAAATCCATTGATATATTGAAAATTGAAGGGGAAAAAGACGAGACAATAGCCCTTCAAGATGAGAGAAATAGAATTTCCAGAGAAATACACGACACTGCAGGACATACAATTTCTGCGTCAATACTAAATCTAAAAGCACTGTCTTTGATATCGAAGGAAGAAGAAGTTAAGGAAGGTATAATAAATTTAAAAGACAATTTAGAAAATGGATTACAAGAAATCAGAAATGTCATGTACGATTTAAGAGATAGTTCCTTTGATTTGGAAAATAAAATATTGGAGTTATTAGAACCTATAGAGAATTCAAATCTGACTTATATAGTCGAATCCAATTTAAATTATGGGATTAAATATGACTTATTTGGAATTATTAGAGAAGCATTGACCAATTTTATTAAACATTCTAATGGAAAAAATTTTAAAGTTTACCTTGTAGAAAATGAAAAATTTATAGTTTTAAAAATTGAAGATGATGGAATTATTTCTAATTTTGACAATAATGAGGGAATGGGAATTTATTCTATAAAAAAGAAATGTGAAGAACGCAATTGGAAATTAAATATTTTGACTGAAAATGGATTTGGAATACACGTCTTAATGGAGAAGGATAATGAAAATATTAGTAGTAGATGACGATCTCTTGGTATTGAAGTCTTTGGAAATGATTTTAAAAGCCGAAGGGATTGAAGAAGTAGAAGCCGCCATAAACAAGGAAGTAGCAATAGACAAGTACAAAAATTCTAAATTTGATTTGGTATTACAAGATATACGGATGAAAGAAGAAAATGGAATTGATATAGCAAAAGAAATCCTAGAATTTGATAATGACGCAAAGATAATTCTCTTGACTACTTTCAAAGACGAGGAATATATAAATAAAGCGATTAAAGTAGGAGTTAGGGGATATATCTTAAAGGACAATATAGATTCTCTTAGCCAAAGTATCAAGACGGTAATGGCAGGGAATATGGTATTGGATTCTGAAATAATTGGAGACATTCATATAGAAAACAAGGAAGATGTAAATATCTCTAAATATGGATTGACAGAAAAGGAATTGGAACTGATAAAATTAATTTCAGAAGGTTTGAATAATAAAGAAATTTCTCAAAAGCTATTTTTAAGTGAGGGAACAGTGAGAAATTACGTTTCAAATATTTTGGATAAACTAGATTTGAGAGATAGAACCCAAATAGTAGTTTTTTATTATAAAAACTTAGACTGACGGCAAACACTTTATTAAGGTCGGAATATCATTCTTTTTCGAGCGTATATGGCCCGCCGGCCCGAGGGTACTCGAAAAAGAATGATATGGAGACCTTTGTCAACATTATGAATTTTTATTATAAAAACTTAGTATAGCATTTTATTAAGGACTAACTAGGGTATAATTTATTATTAAGAATATAAATAAAATAAATGGAGGAATATAGATTGAAAAGTGTAAAGAGAAACGAAGTAGAAGAAAAGTACACCTGGGATTTAAAAGACCTATGCGAAAGCCCTGAAGCTTTTGATACAGGATTAAAAGAGGTTGAAGCAGATATTCATGAATTTAGCAAAAAGTATAAAGGAAAATTAAATGACGTAGATGTTATTACTGAAATGATTTCTGAATATGAAAAATTACAAGAAAAATTCATAAGAGTTTACGGCTATGCCAATATGAATATCAGCGTAGAAAGAGGAAACCCTGCATTCCAAGAAATGACTTCAAAAGCATCTAATATAAGTTCACTATTAAGCGAGGAATTAAATTTCGTAGAGACAGAATTAATTGAATTAGACGAAGAACTTTTGAAAGAAGTAGAAGAAAAATCAGACAATAATAAAGGCATTATTCACAAAATTTTAAGAGCTAAAAAATATTACTTAGGAAAAGAAGTAGAACAGGCATTGAGCTCACTTGAAAAAGTTTTTGACAATGCATATTCCACTTATTCCAGTGCGAAGCATGCAGACTTGTCCTTCGAGGATTTTGAGGTAGATGGGAAAAAATATCCCCTTAGTTTAGTTTTATTTGAAAATTATTACGAAGGACTTCACGATACTAAAGTGAGAAGAGCAGCTTTCGATTCCTTTAGCAAACAATTAAAAAAATACGAAAATACTTTTGCTTCCACTTATGAAGGGCAATTAAACAAAGAAAAAGCTATCTCAAAATTAAGAGGATTTGAAAGTGTAATAGATTATTTACTTTACGATCAAGAAGTTACGAGGGAATTATACAATAGACAAATTGACATAATAATGGAAAAATTTGCACCTGTAGTTAGAAAATTTGTTGGACTTGTAAAAAAAGTAAACAATTTGGACAAATTGACTTATGCAGATTTAAAAATTTCTCTAGACCCTAATTTCAGCGAAACTATAACCATAGAAGAAGCAAAAGAAAAATTGATGGCCGGTTTGAATATTCTGGGAGCGGACTATGTAGATATGATTGGAAGAGCATTTGATGAAAGATGGATAGACTTCCCAGTTAATGACGGAAAATCCAACGGCGCATTTTGCTTCTCACCATTTGGCGTCCACAGTTATATTTTAAATTCTTGGACAGGAAGTTTGGAAGATTTATTTGTACTTGGCCATGAGTTAGGCCACGCGGGACACGGAATGTATTCCCAAAGACATAACTCCATTTCCAACACTAGAACTAGTATGTATTTTATAGAAGCGCCATCCACTACGAATGAATTGATAATTGCAAATGACATGCTGGGATGGAACGATGACCCAGTGTTTAAGAGATTTGTGTACTCATCTATGATAAGCAGGACATATTATCATAATATGGTAACTCACTTATTAGAAGCTCATTTCCAAAGGGAAGTTTACAATAGAGTAGATAGAGGCGAGGGAATAAACGCCCACGTTCTAAACGAATTGTTTATGAATACCCTAAAAGAATTCTGGGGAGACACTGTTGAATTGACAGAGGGGGCAGAATTAACTTGGATGAGACAATTACACTATTATAGAGGATTATATCCATACACATATAGTGCAGGCCTTACAATAGGAACCCAAGTGGCTAGTAGAATCGTTAAAGAAGGAGACAAAGCTGTTAATGATTGGTTAGATACTTTAAGTGCTGGAGGAACGAAAGATTCAATTGAATTAGCGAAGATGGCAGGAGTAGACATCACGACTGACAAACCACTTCTAGACACAATCCAATATCTATCAGATATAGTAGACGAAATAGAAAAAATAACAAATGAATTAGATAATAATTAGTAATTATTAGATAGTAGAGAGGCCTGCGGCTTTGCTTGACAGATTGAAATCTGTTAAACTTTGCCGTAGGCCTCTATAATTTATTATTTATAATCTATAATCTGGCAAACTATTCTGATCTCATGGCATCTAGTGCGGAAATGCTCATGGCTCTTCTTGCTGGGAAGTATCCTGAGATTAATCCGATGAAGGATGTAAAGGTCAGTGCTGATAGACTTAAGTGAATAGGGATTATGGAAATCTTTGTGCTACCCATGCCCATTCCCATACCTAAGGCTCCTCCTAAGAAATTATTTAGGACTGAAGAAATTCCATAACTTAGACCTAATCCTAAAGCTCCTCCTAAAAATCCGATAATAATCGCCTCTAAAAGGAATAATTTTCTAATATCTTTAATCGAAGCTCCAATAACTTTCATTATGCCAATTTCTTTTGTTCTTTCAAATATACTCATCACCATGGTATTGGAAATCCCAATGGCAGCTACTAATAATGAAACTGCACCAATTCCACCAAATATTGCCTGCTGAGTTCTTAGGTCTTTTTGGATATTATCTAGCCAATCAGTCATGGCTTCTGCTTGGTATCCTTGTTCAGTTAAACTATCTTTAATAGTTTTAACATTTTCTATTTCATTTACTCTAATTATTAACCTAGAATATTTATTTTTTATATTCTTATCTCTTTCATTGGCAGGTTTCTTATCATTTTCTGCAATTAAAATTTTACGAACATTTTCAATAGGTAAAAATATTGCGCTACTTGTTTGCCAGTTTTGAGATTCTTCTAATTCACCACCATATTTCAATTCATATGTTACGGAATTTTTTTCTTGTCCAGTGGCTTGATCGAATTCTGAATAATACATTTCGATTTTATCTCTAGAATAATTAACTGCATAAGGTCTCCAGTTGTTTCCTGTAACTCGACCAAACTGATTTTTTACTTGGGAACCATATACGGCTACAAATTCTTCATTACTATGAGGATATCTACCATCTGCCAATTTTAGACCATATACTTCCATATACTTGGGATCTATTCCGATTATTTCTCCATGACCCTCATATTTTCTAGCTGCTCGTATTCTAAAATAAATTTGACTCTCTTGAGTACCTAGCAAACCAAAAACATCATCTACATTGGAGATCTTGGACATTTCATTTATATGGTTTGAGGTTAGAGATTCATTTTGTCCAGTTCTGTCATTTCTCTTTCCACGTACTGTAATATCGTTTAAATTACCCATGCTTTCAATAAAAGATTTGGAAGACTCAGCAATTCCATAGCCCAAAGAAATCATTACGACTATGGAAGAGCATCCGATTATAACTCCCAGTACAGTTAAAAATGTACGAAGTTTTCTAGTCCAAAGATTTTTTATTGCCATGAGAAATAGATCTTCAATCCTCATCTAAACTCAAATCCTCTTCTGCTTTTTTCTTTTTGCGTTTGCGATAAATTACTATTCCTGCAATCGCTGCAAGAGCAGCTCCAACTCCGCCGATTATCAACTTCCAATTTGTTGTCTTAGGTGGTTCTTGGGGGAATTGTTCAAATTCACCCATATCCATAGGATTCATTTCATTTACTTTTATGTTAAAAGTTTTTTCAATTACATGCTTTTCTCCTGTGGTGTCCTCATAAGAGAAAATCAATTTTCCTTTCGAAGCTTTGGCATCTTGAGGCGTTATATTTGCAGAATAGGAGTCAGTTGTCCCTGAAGGGAAATTTCCCTTATAGTATGTTGGAGTATCGACAACGAGTCCCTCTCCTTCAAATTCCACCATAAAGTTAGAAAGAGTAACTTTACCGGTGTTATAAAACTCTACGTTCAATGATCCTGGAGTTCCCACATAAAGTTCTGGATCTGTATTTATTTCACCAATAGTCAATTTTGAATCTTGGATAACAGTTATACCTATAACTTCTGAGGATTTGTATGGATTAGCTTTTGAATCTTCATATTCTATATTTGCAGTTAGTGTATAAGTTTTTGCAGCAGTATCGTGGCTGGTAGTCATGCTTATTTCTTTTTCGATTTTTCCACCAGCAGGGATATGGTCTATATAAAATGTATTTGAGCTCTGTATAGGTGTGAAAACTGAAGCAGTCGCCGTTGGGGCAGTCTGGTCTGCTGTTTGTTTCACATCAGATGTCAAAGCTATTTTGATATTTTTTATAGCCTTGTCTGAACTGGTATTTCTTACGTCCAATTTCATTTTAAATTGTGTTCCAGCAAAGATTACTTCTGGCTCAAAATCATATTTTTCTATTATTAAAATTGGAGTACTCTTGGGTAAGTCTTTGTATTTTTGTTGCTCAGCATACCAATCCACACCATTTATTCCCACGACTTGGACAATTTTATGTGGCTCTTCTCCAATTGCATCATCAATATATTCTACTGTTATTTCAACAGGATATGTTTTAGTACTGACTGCATTAGCAGTTTTAAAATCAAATGAATAGCTGGCAACTTGTCCAGGTTTCAATGACGCTACGATGGCATTCGATCCAGATGTTGGAATTAATCCTTCTACATCTTTACTTACGGCAGAAATTTTTAAGTTTTGTGCATTTTTTGTTCCAATATTTTTTATCGAAAAAGAAACATTTACTGGTTGATTCTTGCCTAGTCTTCCGCTAGGGAAGTTTACTCTTTCAAATATTATGGAACTAGGTGCCATATCGGATTGTTTTACGTCTACTGAGAATGTATAGCTACCTTCTTTGGGGGCGTTGGAATCTTCGCCCTTTTCATTTTTCCCAGTGAATGTATAATTTAATTTCATGGGATACAATCCGCCCTTAATTGATGCAGGGACTTTCATGTAATAACGAATTATTCTAGCTTCACCAGGAGCTAGGGAAGTTGTATCAACTGTGCTAAGTCCTTTCGCCATATTGATACCTTTAGCATCTATTCCTTCTAGACTAAGTTTTATATTATTTGCAGGTGCATCACCTGGATTTTTTATGCTAAACACCAATTCAAATTCTGAGCCAGGAGTTACAAATTTATTGGGAAAAATTTCAAACTTTTCTACCTCTATCATAGAATTTTTTGGTAATTTTTTTGCGCGATGAACTACATAAACTGTAGTGGTCATTTCTTTTGATTGAGAAGTAGTTGACATATTTACTTCTCTTTTTGTTACTTCTGGACTGTCTTTTGCATCAATTGTGGTGGATACAGTGGTATTTTTAGAAATTACATCATATTTAAGTGTGATTTCTATTGGGACAGTTTTATCTTCATTTGTATCAAGTGTGTATAATGGTACTCTAAACTCTGATGAATTTCTAACGTCACCTAAATGGTATACGCCGTCATCGGCTATATGTACACTAACTGGATTAGAGATTTTTGCATATGCTGTAACATTTGATATGCCGATTATTTCTTTTGTATTATAATTTGCAGTTACTCTAACATCTATATAAGCATTATTGAAATCACCAACTATTGTAGATTGCATTGCTTCAATGATAAATTCACCATCTGTATTCCTTGCAGGTGCGTTGCTTCCGCTTTCAGCCAAAACTCCTACACTAAAATTTAAAATAAATGCAAATGCTAATAATATTGATACGTATTTCTTAATTTGATTCTTCATCTTTTCTACCTCTTGTATTTGGATTTTTGTGTATATTTATAATTTTCCCATCGGAAATTTCAACTATTCTATCTGCGTATTCAGCAGTTTCTGGGTCGTGAGTTACGATAATCAATGTCTGGTTATGTTCTCTTACCATTCCTATTATCATATCCATAATCTCCGCAGAAGTTTTTGTATCTAGGTTACCTGTAGGTTCGTCTGCAAAAACTATTTTGGGTTGGTCTACAAAAGCTCTTGCTATACTAACTCTTTGTTGTTGTCCACCACTCATCTCGTTGGGTTTGTGTTTCATTCTGCCACCTAATCCTACGTCTTTCAAAATTGATTTTGCCATCTTGGTTCTTTTATCCTTTGGGACTCCTTTAAATATTAATCCTAGGGAAACATTTTCGATAGCGTCAAGATTTCCTATTAGATTGTAAGATTGAAATACAAATCCGATATTAAGTTGGCGAAATTTTGTGACTTGCTCTTCCGAAAGTTTTTCTATATGTATATTTCCAATCTGAATTTCTCCTTGGGTAGGTTTTTCTAATCCAGCTATCATATTTAAAAGTGTAGACTTACCACTTCCTGATGTTCCTAGAAGACATAAAACTTCATTCTTATAGATGTCCAAGTCTATTCCATTTAGAGCATAGACTTTTTCATCTCCCATTCGATATATCTTTTTCAAATTTCTAATTTTTATAAAAGGTTCCATTTTTCACCCCTTCACTATATATATTAGTTAATATTATCACTAAACATTATCTAAATTGTAACATAAAAGTAACAAAATTATTAAAATTCATTTGAATATCCAAAAATCAGGTGTATAATTTTAGTGTTAGTATGATAAAAATTTTTTAGAGGAGGAAAGAGTGGAGAAATTTTTCAAATTAAGTGAACACAAAACCGATATACAAACTGAACTATTTGCTGGGATCACTACATTTTTTGCAATGAGTTATATTATTTTCGTAAATCCCCAAATTTTATCTCAAGCAGGCGTCCCATATGGAGCTGTCTATCTGGCGACAATTATTGCAGCTGTCATTGGAACATTGGTAATGGGATTATTTGCAAATGTACCTTACGCCCAAGCGCCAGGCATGGGACTTAATGCATTTTTTGTTTACACTGTAGTTTTTGGTTTGGGTTTTACTTGGCAGCAAGCATTGGGAATGGTTTTTCTTTGTGGAATTTTTAATATTTTAATTACTATAACAAAGGTGAGAAAGCATTTAATAAAATCTATACCTGATTCCCTACAAAATGCCATATCAGGTGGAATTGGAATTTTCATAGGATATATTGGAATTAAAAATGCTGGACTTTTACAATTTACATCAAATCCAGGAGATTATATTATTCTTGAAGGAGGAACGGTTATAGCTAATTCAGGTATCGTTCCAGAATTAGTTAAGTTCAACGATGCAGGTGTGCTTTTAGCTCTTATTGGACTTGCCATTACAATAATATTAATGGTTAAAAATGTAAAGGGTTCTATCTTGTTGGGAATTGTAATTACTACTTTAATTGGGATTCCCATGGGAGTTGTAAATATTTCTAATTTGGATTCGGGAATTAGCGTGGGAGAGGCATTTTCTGAATTGGGAAATGTATTTGGTGTAGCCATAGGATCTGAGGGACTACTTTCATTATTTAAAGACCCTGAAAAAATTCCTTTGGTTTTAATGACTGTGTTTGCATTTTCGCTTTCAGATATATTCGACACCATTGGAACATTTATTGGAACGGGAAGAAGGAGTGGAATATTTTCTGCTGAAGATGAAAAAGCCATGGAAGAATCCTCAGGATTCAAATCCAAGATGGATAGAGCCTTATTTGCAGACGCAATAGCAACTAGCATTGGTGCATTATTCGGAACTTCCAATACTACCACTTATGTAGAAAGTGCAGCGGGAATAGGAGCAGGAGGCAGGACAGGACTTACCTCTGTATTTACTTCAATTTTGTTTATTCTGTCTATTTTTCTAGCACCTGTAGCTGGACTTGTGCCAGCACAAGCTACGGCACCAGCTCTTGTCATCGTTGGTGTATTAATGGTTGCTAATTTCCATGATATAAATTGGAATAGTTTAGAAGAGGCCGTACCTACATTTTTTGCATCAGTATTTATGGGACTGGCTTATTCAATTTCATATGGAATTGCGGCAGGATTTATTTCATACATTATAGTAAAGATAGCAGTTGGAAAAGCTAAGGATATTCATCCGATTTTAGCGATTTCAGCTGGACTGTTCGTGTTGAACTTTTATATTTTAACTAGAATTTAAATAAAATTACCAATCAGTCTACAGCTATGAACTAGGGACAGATTGTGATTGATCTTTATAGAAATTAGTGCGTCTATGCGATAAAATATTGTATTAGACGCATTTTTATTTTAGATTTATCTTTACTTGAGTTTGAATTACATAAGTGATAATATTTTTATAAATTAAATATAGGAGATTATAATGACTTCATTAATGATATATGGTACAACTTCATCTGCAGGTAAGAGCTTAATTGCTACAGGGCTTTGTAGAATTTTTTCCAATAAGGGATACAAGACAACTCCATTTAAAAGTCAAAACATGAGTAGGTATTATTATACTTTGGAAAATGGAAAAATAATTTCTTCAGCTCAATACATACAAGCTCTTGCAGCTAGAAGTATGCTAGACAACAGAATTAATCCTCTTTTATTAGTTCCTAAAACAGATATTGGCTCAGCTGTTTACTTTATGGGGGAGAAAGTTTCTGATATGGCTGCCAAGGATTATTTTGCATATAAAAAAGAGCTAAAAGAAGAAATTTCAAAAATATACCATTCACTTAAAAATGAATATGATGTTGTTATCATTGAAGGTGCTGGTAGCCCTGCTGAAATAAATTTAATGGAAAATGACATCGTCAATACTGGCATGGCGAACATAGCCAACACGAATTGCCTTTTAGTTGTAGATATCGATAGAGGGGGAGCATTTGCGCATCTCTATGGAACGGTTATGATACTTCCAGAGGAAGATAGAAATAGGATTAAGGGATTTATTATTAATAAATTTCGTGGGGATGCTTCATTTTTGGATTCGGGAATTCATATGATTGAAAATTTGACTGGCATTCCTGTTTTGGGAATAGTGCCTTATGGCCATTATGATTTACCTGAAGAAGACAGCCTAAGTGGAGAGGATACTGTGAAGTCTTTTGATATTGAAAAGATTGATACTGAAATAGAAAAACTTGCCGAAGATTTGGAAAAATATTTAGATATGGATAAAATTTTGGAGATAATGAATTTATGACAAAAATTATTTTAGGGGTAATCTTGGATTTATTATTAGGTGACCCTTATTCTTTGCCCCATCCCATAAAACTTATGGGAAGAATTATTTCCTTTGAAGAAAAAATATTTAGAAGCATTTTTAAAACAGAATTGGGGTTAGTAATTGCTGGTTTTTTAATGGTTCTTATCAATGTCACCTTGGGAATTTTTCCGATTTATTTTTTGTTGAAAAATACGAAGGGAATTGTTAACTATGCTATTTATGTAATCACATATTACTATTGTATTTCCGCTAGGATGCTTCATTATGAAAGTATGGAAGTAAAAAAAGCTTTAGAAATTAGTTTAGCGGCAGGTCGTGAAAGGGTTAAGTATATAGTGGGAAGGGACACTGCTAATCTTGACGAAAAAGAAATTGTACGAGCAACCGTAGAAACTGTGGCAGAAAATACTTCCGATGGGGTAATAGCACCTTTATTTTACATAATATTATTTGGACCCATGGGAGGACTTGCTTATAAATTTATAAATACCATGGATTCTATGGTAGCGTATAAAAATGAAAAGTATTTTTATTTGGGGAAAGTTCCTGCGATAGTAGATGATATTGCAAACTTTATTCCTGCTAGGATAACGGCATTTATAATGTGTCTAACCGAATTAAGTCCAAGAAAAATACAAAATGCCATGAGAATTGTACTTAGGGATGGTAGAAATCATACTAGCCCCAATGCGGGATTTCCTGAAGCAGCAGTTGCAGCTATTTTGGGAGTTCAATTGGGAGGTGGGCAGTTTTACAATGGAGTTTATGTAGAAAAACCTACATTGGGAGACAGGACTAGAGAGATTGGCATTGGAGATATTTTTAAGACCTCTAAGATAATGTATAAGACAGAAATACTATTTTTAATTTTCATATTAATTTTGAATTTAATGTAGTATTTGGAAAAATTCTAGTAAGTATAAATATTCTTTAAACTTTAACTTTTTTGTAACACAATTTGTTTATTAAAGAATTATACTTAGGGCACTAAGGAGGAATTGTAATGAAAAAATATTTAATATTGTTTCTTGCATTTGTCTTAATATTAAGTGGTTGTGATCAAGTGACCCAAAGCACAAATACTAAGACGACTGAATCTCAACCTGCATCAAACGCAAATACAAAAGAAGTTTCCGATAATAAAGGAGAAACTTTTGCTGCAGCAGAGACAAAGGTGGCAAGTGACGAAATAATCGCTCCAGTTTTTAATTCAAATTTAATTAAATCGAAAAAACCAGAGATGAAGCTTGAAAATATAATTGTTAAAATAAAAGATGCATTAAATATAGGAAATGAATACGATGAAGTAAGTACAGAAGAATATAATTATGAAGGTAGCGATAGAGCTTATAGCGTTAACCTTAATAACACAACGACAAATGAATCAGCGTGGTTTTCTACTGATGTATATGGAAATTTAATTTCTTTTGGAAGACATTATTCATATGATGCAAAGATTGTAGCCAATCACACTAAATTAGAAGCTGAGTCAAAAGTAAGAGAATTATTAACCAACCTATATGGTCAAGCAGCTGATGATTTTCTAATCGACGAGGGATATGGATCCAATTCATTTGAAAACCCAAATTACTCAATCCAAGTAATAAGAGTTGTCAATGGAATAAAAGTTCCATCTGATAGGATTTCACTTGAGATTAGCAAGAAAACTAATGAAATAGTTTCCTTCCAAATCATGACTCAAACTAACAATGACTTTTCTGACATTTCTTACTTCGCTTCTTTGGATGATGTAAAAGAAAAAGAAGAAGCTTTTGAAAAGTTCAAAGAAGAAAATATGATGTTAAAAGGATATTTAGGCGTAGCTTCTCCAGAAAAAGGCATTTATAGAAAGCTAAATTATATTCCTATTTACGGAATATTTCAAAATCAAGTACCTATAGATGCTGTAACTTTAGAACCAAATTATAATTTAACAGAAATTATTATAGGTTATGGGATGGGAGCAGCAGACGAAGCGATGGCAAAAGGCGGATTGAGTCCTGTAGAATCTGCTCATCTGGAAGATGTTAAAAATCAACATACTGCAGAAGAAGCTGAAAAAGCTGCCAGGGATATGTTCGGCCTGGGTAATGATTATAAGATGTCATATTCTAATTTTGGAAATTATATGGCAACCCAAGGCATTTACACTTGGTCTATGTCATTTAACGGTTCCAATGACGAATATGTATCTGTGACACTACTTGCAAATGACTTAACTTTGGTAAATTATGGATATTACGACGGAAGTTCTTATCCAAATGCTAATGAACAGGTTCAAGGTAAGAGTCCAGAAAATTATGTCTCGATAGCAAATAATTTCCTATCAGAAAAAGGCAAAATCAAGCCAGAGGACTTAGAAATTTCCAATAAAAGTAATCACACACAAAATGATTTCAATCATCAAGTATCATATGTTAGAAAATACAAAGATGATATGCATATCTATTCTGATACGATTACTGTAACAATAAACAAGAAAAACGACAAAGTTGTAAATTACTACAGAAATTGGGACTTTGAATTAGAAAAAGCAGAGTTACCAGATAGTTTCGCAATTACAAGGGATGAAGCATTTGACATTTTAAAAGAAAATTATGGATTTAATTTAGTCTACAGAAGAGACACATCAAAAACTGATGGAGAATCTGTAAAAGCTTTCTATGAATTTGATAGTGCAACATATCATTTCCAAAGTTATTTGGTAAATGCAGAAAATGGCGATGTAATTGATTCCATGGGCGAAAAGCTTAGACTTCAAGATAAAATTGTTTATTCTGATTTAGATCAAGCACAAAGACCTAAGATAATAGAAGAAATGGCTGAAAATAACATCGGCTTCTATGGCGGAGAGCTAAAACCGAAAAAAGCTATTACGCAAATAGAATTATTTAGATTATTTTTAGGCAGTAATGGTTATTCTGTAGGCGGCAAAGAAATGACTGACGACCAAGTATATGAGCAACTGGAATATACTAATCTATTAGAAGATGAACCAAAACAACCAGATAAGATAATAACCCAAAAGGATATAGCTAGATATATAGCTAGATATAAATCCTATGGAAATATTGGGAAGCTAAATGAAATTTTCAAAGACCAATACGAAGATGCATCTAGTGCTGATAAAGATTTTGGATATTTGACAATTGCAAAAGAAAAAGGTTATATTGAAACAGATGGGAAAAACAAATTAAACCCTAACAAAGAAATTACAAGAGAGACAGCTTTATATTATCTATATGCTATAAAAACAGATAAATAAATGAAGAACTAAATCCACCAAAGAAAAACTTTGGTGGATTTTTATGTATTCAATTGACAATTTTGATATAATAAAACAAAGTGAGGAGTTGAGTATATGGATTTTGTATGTCATGAATGTGGTGAAAGAGTTTCTTTTACTACATTGGAACCAAATTGCAGTTGTGGCGGACTTTGGACGTTGGATAATAAAGATATTTCATTTGAAATGGAAAAAGTAAATAAAGATAATTGGTCCTTATTTAGATATAGAGAATTTATTTCCCTTAAGGGAGATAGTTATAAAGAAATAAGTTTAGGCGAAGGGATGAGTCCAATTGTAAGATACGACGATAACGTATTACTTAAAATGGATTATTTTATGCCGACCTTATCATATAAAGATAGGGGCGCTGCAGTGCTAATATCTCATTGTAAGGATATAGGCGTGAAATCTGTGGTTCAAGACTCCAGCGGAAACGCAGGAAATTCTGTAGCAGCATATGCAGCAAAGGCTGGTATAGAATGCGAGATCTTTGTACCAGAAGGCACATCGCCAAAAAAAATAGATATGATAAAATCCCATGGCGCTAAAATAAATATTGTTCCCGGTAGTAGAGATAATTGCGCAGATGTTTGCAGACAGAAAGTAAAAGATGAGGGAGCATATTATGCAAATCATGTTTACAATCCGATGTTTTATGAAGGAACAAAAACATATATTTTAGAAGTTTATGAAGAATTGAAGAGAATACCTGATTACATTTTTGTGCCTGTGGGAAATGGGACATTGTATTTAGGAGTAGTAAAAGGTTTGGAAGAATTATTAAGAGGAGGATATATTGAAAAATTCCCTAAAATAATAGCTATCCAATCTGAATACTGCGATCCTTTATACCAAAGCTATCTTAATGGAGAGAAAAATCCTACTACAGTGAATGCAAAACCTACTTTGGCAGAAGGTATAGCCATAGGAAGACCGGCTAGGGGAAAAGAAATACTAGAGTATAGTAAAAAATATGATATTGAATTTACAATAGCTCCTGAAAATAAGATATTAGAGGCAAGAGCTAGTTTAGCTAAAAAGGGAATTTATGTAGAGCACACTACGGCAGCTATTTTCGCTGCATATCTAAATTATGTAGAAGAAAATGGAGAAATTAAAGATGTATTAATTCCTTTAACAGGTGCAGGATTAAAATCTGATCATTAAAAAATTTTTACAATAAAATAAGATGGTTTTAAAAGCTTACTTCCTTGACAAACTCTCGTATTTATTGTATTGTTTAAATTAATATAAATACTGTGAACAGAAGAGTAGACTATTATTGAAGTCAAAGCGAGTCGATGGCGGTGAGAGTTCGACATGGAAAAATAGTTGAATAACATCTGGGAGTTTCTAACCGAAAGAAATTCAAGTAGGCTTAGAAGTGATTGCAACTTTACTGCATAATTTGAGTGGGTGAATCTATTTGATTTGCCAATTTGGGTGGTACCGCGAACTTTAAACCTTTCGTCCCTTTGTGGATTGAAGGTTTTTTTATTTTAAAGGAGTGAGATAAATATGAAAGACTTTTCTAGAAGTCATTATTGTGGAAGAGTTAGAGAATCTGATATAGACGCAAAAGCTACTGCCATGGGTTGGGTGCAAACCAACAGAGATATGGGTGGTATAATTTTCATCGATTTGCGGGACAAGACAGGTGTTTTGCAAGTTGTATTTGATTCAAAAGATTTTAGCGAAGAACAATTTTCTCAAATTGAAGGTTTGAGAGGAGAATATGTAATAGCAGTTACTGGTACAGTTAGGGAAAGAGATGAGGAGACCTATAATCCTAAAATTCCTACTGGAACAGTGGAATTGATGGCAGAAGATTTTGAAGTGCTTTCAAAATCTAATCCTTTGCCTTTTCCAATAGATGATAATGTAGAAGTAAGAGAAGATTTGAGAATAAAGCATAGATATTTAGATTTAAGAAGACCTAAGATGTATCAAAACTTTTTACTTCGAAACAAAACGTTAAAGAGCATCAGAAATTATTTGGAAGATAGAGAGTTTATGGAAGTAGAAACTCCTATACTAACAAAAAGCACGCCAGAAGGTGCTAGGGATTACTTGGTTCCTAGTAGAATTCACCAAGGTGAATTTTACGCATTGCCACAATCTCCCCAAGTGTTTAAGCAACTTCTAATGGTTTCAGGTTTTGACAGATACTATCAGGTGGCTAGATGTTTCCGTGACGAGGATTTAAGAGCTGATAGACAGCCAGAATTTACCCAAGTGGATATTGAAACCTCTTTTTTGAGAAAAGAAGACATTCTAAATATTCTTGAAGATTTATTTAAAAGTGTATTCAGAGAAGTTATGGATATAGATTTTAAAGAGCCATTTCCACGTATGACGTATCAAGAAGCTATGGATTCATATGCTTCAGATAAACCAGATATTCGTTTCGGAATGAAGATTGTAGATGTTACTGAAGAAGTTAAAAATTCTAGCTTCAAAGTATTTACCGACACACTAAAATCCAAAGGCGTTGTACGTTCTATTAATATAAAGGGTGGAAATGCTTTTACTAGAACAGAAATTGAAGAACTAACTGAAAAAGCAATCTCCTATGGAGCCAAAGGCATGGCGTGGATTGGCATTGACGAAGAAAGAAACTTAAGAACTATTCTTACAAAATATTTTTCAGAAGAAGATATGGAAGCCCTGCTAGTTAAAATGGAAGTGGAACCTGGCGACTTCTTGATATTTTGTGCAGATGATTTAGAAGTGGTTTACAAAACCTTAGGTCCATTGAGATTGGACATTGGCGATAAGCTAGGCTTAAGAAAAAAAGACGACTATAAATTTTTAATGGTAGTAGACTTCCCACAATTTGAATATTCTGCGGAAGAAGATAGATACGTTGCAATGCACCATCCATTTACTATGCCCGTAGCTGAAGACTTAGACAAAATGGAATTGGATCCTCTAAATGTTAGAGCTGAATCCTACGACGTAGTATTAAATGGAATAGAATTAGGATCAGGGTCTCTTAGAATTTATGATTCAGGCATACAAGAAAGAATGTTTAAGCTGTTGGGAATTAGCGACGAAGAAATAGACAGAAGATTTGGACATATAATCGAAGCTTTTCAATACGGAACTCCGCCCCATGGAGGGTTTGCTTTTGGGCTAGATAGATTAATTATGTTAATGGCACAAGAGGACAGTATTAGAGAAGTAATCGCCTTTCCAAAGAATAGAGAAGCAGAATGCTTGCTTACAAATGCACCGAGTACTGTCGATGATAAACAACTAGAAGATTTGGGAATTGCTGTAGTGTCGGAAGATGGAAGTGTAAGGGGCATTACACCTACAGTTAAAGAAGAAGTCAAAGAAGTTGTAAATATAGATAATTATGCTGACATGTCTATGCTAAACGTAAATGATTTTTCTAGAAAATACTTTGAATCCTATATAAATGATTTTATAGAACTCACTGAGGATTTAAGAAAAATAGATTTAAGCAATTATGAACCGACAATAAATGTTCATCCTATCATAAACTCTGTTAGAAAAGATGAAGTCAAATCAGAATTTACTAGAGAAGATTTACTTGCCAATACAGATACTACAGAAGACGGATATATATTAGTACCTAGAATAATAGAAGAAAATTAGAAGGGAGGAAATTATGGATATAAGAGAAAAATATTTAGAATATTTTGAATCAATAGAAAAAGATAATGCGGAAATCAAAGCATATAAAACTATAACAAAAGATGAAGCTATGGCGGCTTTAGAAAATAACGACAATCCCTTTCCAGTAGTTTTTGCAGATCAAATTTCTACAAAGGGAATAAAAACCACTGCTAATTCCAAAATGTTGGAAAACTACATTCCTCCTTTTGATGCAACAGTAGTAGAAAGAATAAAAAATGCTGGAGGAGTAATTTTAGGAAAAACCATAACTAAGGAATTTGGAGTGGGAGAGACAGAAAATAGCTTTGGTGCTTGCGCTGCAGTAGCTCATGGAGATGACATAGTGGGTATTTCCACAGGTCACAAAGGCTTTATGCATTTAGGAGCCCATGAATATAATTTATTTGCATACAAGGCTACCTACGGATTAGTTTCTAGATATGGAATTATTCCAGTTGCTTCATCACTTGATCGAGTGGGAATACTTTCCAAGTCCTTTAAAAACATTCCTAAAATACTGGATATAGTTACAGGAAAAGATGAACGAGATAGTGCTTCCTTTCCATGTGATATAGATTTTATAAACTTAGATGAAATTAAATTAGACGAATTAAAAGTGGCTAATTTAGATAAATTTGGACATTTTGAAGAGACAGAGAAACTTTTCGAAAGATTGAATATCCCTACGAAGAAAAGTGACATTGAAGGATTAGAGTATGCTATTCCCACTTACGAAATTATTTCCAGTGGAGAGTTTGCAACTAACATGGAACGTTTTGATGGCATTAGTTTTGGACACAGAAGCGACAATTATAATAATGTAGAAGAATTATATAAAAATTCTAGAACCGAAGCATTTGGAAGAGTAGTTCAACAAAAAATTATGTTTGGTAACTTCGTTTTAAGTGAAGGTCGTTATGAAAATTTCTACGTCCAAGCTTTAAAATCTAGAACTATGATAAAAGAAAACACAGAAAAGCTTTTAGATGAAGTGGAATTTTTAATAGCTCCAGTTAGTCTATACTACACTGCTGGACTAAACCTTGCAGGACTTCCAAGTATATCTATACCATTTGGGGAAGAAGGTCTTTTGATTGCGACGAAAGCATTTAATGACAAGAGGCTATTGGAATTTGTCAATAAGCTGATTTCAGAAATAGAAGGTGATAAATAATGGCTAAAAATTATGAAACTGTAATGGGATTGGAAGTCCACGTAGAACTAAAGACAAATACTAAAATATTTTGTAATTGTTCCACCAAATTTGGCGGAGAACCAAATACCAATGTTTGTCCTGTTTGTCTAGGACTGCCAGGGGCACTTCCAGTTCTGAATGAAAAAGTAATAGATTTAGCTGTAATGGCAGGTCTAGCTACAAACTGTGAGATTACAAGAGTAGGTAAGCAAGATAGGAAAAACTATTTTTATCCAGATTTAGGAAAGGGATATCAAATATCCCAAGACGACAATCCCATTTGTCACAATGGCTATTTGGATATTGAAACTTCAAAAGGGAAAAAACGTATAAGAATTAACAGAATTCACATAGAAGAAGATGCAGGAAAGTTAGTTCATGAAGAAAATATAGGAAGTCTTGTGGACAATAACAGAGCCAGCACTCCTCTTATTGAAATAGTATCTGAGCCTGACTTAAGATCAGCTGAAGAAGTTTTGGCGTACTTGCAAAAACTAAGAGCAAACCTAACATATCTAGATGTATCTGATGCCAAGATGAATGAAGGATCTTTTAGATGCGATGTAAACTTATCCATCAGGGAAGTGGGAGATGAGAAGTTTGGAACTCGTGTAGAGATGAAGAACTTAAACTCTTTCCAATCCATTCAAAGAGCTATTGAATATGAAACAGCTAGACAAATTAAAGCTATTGAAAACGGTGAAGAAATATTTCAAGAAACCCGTGGATATTCCCAAGATACAAAAAAGACTTATTCCATGAGAAGCAAAGAAGATGCAGCCGATTACAGATATCTTCCAGATCCTGACTTAATGCCAATAGTCATAACTGATGATAGGATTGAAGAGATAAAGAATAATTTGCCAGAGCTTCCAGATGCTAGAAAGATAAGATATATCGAAGAACATGGCTTGAGCAATTATGATTCTGAGCAGTTAATTTCTTCAATTGAAGTTGCAAATTTCTTTGAAGAAACTGTAAAAGCAGGAGCAAATCCTAAATCAGCTACAAACTTAATTATTACTGAAATATTTAGACTAGCTAGTCCAGAAGACTTTGATGTAAAATTCTCTCCTGTGTCTTTTGCCGAAATTATTGAATTTGTAGATAGTGGAAGAATTAACCTTGGAAGTGCTAAAAAAGTAATCGAAATATTATTTGGAAACCCTAATAAATCTCCAGAAGAGATAGTTATTGAAGAGGATTTGGAACAAATTAATGACATTACTACTCTTTCCCAAATAATAGATGAAGTATTACTTCGCAGTGAAAAGGCAGTAAATGAATATAAATCAGGAAAGGAAAAAGCACTCCAATCCATAATAGGTCAAGTTATGGGAAAAACTAAAGGAAAAGCTAATCCACAACTTGCGATAGACATTTTAAAAGAAAAATTAAATTAAAGTACACCATGGGGAAGACTTCTTTCCCATGGAAGTTTATTCATTAATATATAATTAAATAAACGGAAGTATTTTTTTAATATGTGTTAAGATATATAGAAGAGAAAAATTATTTGTACTGTATATGGAGGCAAAATGACAGAATATAATCATAATAAAATAGAAAAAAAATGGCAGGAATTTTGGGAAAAAGACAAAACTTTTTATTGTGAAATAGATCATTCCAAGGAAAAATTCTACGCATTAGTGGAATTCCCATATCCATCTGGAGATGGACTTCACGTAGGTCACGCTAGACCCTACACTGCTTTGGATGTAATTTCGCGAAAGAGAAGATTGGAAGGCTATAATGTATTATTTCCTATGGGATGGGATGCTTTCGGATTGCCGACAGAAAACTATGCAATTAAAACGGGAATACATCCTAGAATAGTTACAGAAAATAATGTAGCGAATTTTAAAAACCAACTTCAATCCTTAGGATTTTCCTTCGATTGGGATAAAGAAGTAAATACTACTGATCCTAGTTATTACAAATGGACTCAGTGGATTTTCTTGCAACTTTTCAAACACGGTCTCGCTTACAAAACTGAAATGCCAATTAACTGGTGTCCATCTTGTCTAGTTGGACTTGCTAATGAAGAGGTAATCCAAGGAGAGTGCGAAAGATGTGGCGCACAAGTAGAACAAAGAGTCCGTAGCCAATGGATGTTAAAAATTACAAAATATGCTGATAGACTAATTGAAGATTTAGCAGATGTAAATTACTTTGAAAGAATAAAAATCCAACAAGAAAATTGGATTGGCAGATCTGTAGGTGCGGAGCTTAAATTCCAAATTAAAGATACAGACGAAGAATTGAAAGTTTTCACCACCAGACCAGATACGGTTTATGGTGCTACCTATATGGTAATAGCTCCAGAACATTCTATTATTGAAAGATACAAAGATAGAATAAAAAATATAGACGAAGTGGATAATTATAAACACAAGGTATCTCATCTATCAGAATTTGAAAGAACTGAGATGGTAAAAGAAAAAACCGGTGTAGAATTAGATGGGCTTTCAGCTATAAATCCATTTACAAAGGAAGAAATTCCAATTTGGATTTCTGACTATGTACTTGCAACTTATGGTACAGGTGCTATTATGGCAGTTCCTGGACATGATCAACGTGACTATGAATTTGCTAAAAAATTTCATCTTCCGATAGTTCAAGTAGTAGATGGAGGATCCATAGAAGAAGAAGCTTATGTTGACATAGACAACGGAAATATGATTAATTCAGGAATGTTAAATGGTCTACCAGTAAAAGAAGCGATAGACAAGGCGATAGAATACTCAGTAGAAAATAACTTGGGTGAGAAAAAAATTAATTATAAATTACGTGACTGGGTGTTCTCTAGACAAAGATATTGGGGTGAGCCTATTCCAATAGTTCATTGTGATGACTGTGGATACGTTGCTCTACCAGAAGATGAATTACCCTTGACTCTTCCAGAAGTAGAGAATTATATGACATCCCAAGACGGATCATCACCACTTTCGAAATTGACAGACTGGGTAAATACATCTTGTCCTACATGTGGTGGTCCAGCTAAGAGAGAAACTGATACTATGCCGCAATGGGCAGGATCATCGTGGTATTTTATGAGATATATAGACCCACATAACGATAACGCACTAGCTTCAAAAGAAGCTATGGATTATTGGTTAAATGTAGATTGGTATAACGGTGGAATGGAACATACTACTCTTCATTTACTTTATTCTAGATTTTGGTACAAATTCTTATATGACATTGGAGTTGCTCCAACAAAAGAGCCGTACGCTAAACGTACATCCCACGGTATGATTTTGGGATCTGATGGCGGCAAGATGAGTAAGTCCAGAGGAAATGTAATCAATCCAAATGATATAGTAAATGAGTATGGAGCAGATACTTTAAGAGCATATGAAATGTTCATGGGAGATTTTGAAAAGAGTGCTCCATGGTCTACGGAAAGTTTAATTGGAACTAGAAGATTTTTAGATAGAGTTTGGAATCTTAGAAATATTTTAGTAGATGGTGATGAATACTCAGAAGATTTGGAAGTTGAAATGCACCAATCTATTAAAAAGGTAAGTGAAGATTATGAACACTTGAAATTCAATACTGGAATAGCTCAACTTATGACTCTCCAAAATCTATTCACTAGAAAAGGCGCAGTCAATAAAGCTGAATATAAAACTTTCTTGACATTACTAAATCCAGTAGCACCGCATATTACTGAAGAACTTTGGGAACTTTCAGGTTTTGAAGGTCATATTAGTCATTTAAAATGGCCTGAGTATTCTATAGAAAAAACTATTAGAGATGAAGTGGAATATCCAGTTCAAGTAAACGGAAAACTTAGAATGAGAGTAATGGCTCCTAGAGATGCATCTCAAGAAGCAGTAAAAGAATTGATATTTAATTCCAAAGAAGGTCAAACACTCTTTGAAGGAAAAGAAATTATTAAAGAAATTTTTGTTCCTGGAAAGATATATAATATAGTAGTAAAGTAGAAAATTATATAGGAAATAAATGAAATACATGAATTATTATTCATACATTCGTTTATTTCCTATTTTCTCGGGTAATATCATAGTAAATTGATAGGAATTAAGGGGGTTTATATGAAAGAACAATTTAATGTAGAGGGGATGACCTGTGCTTCTTGTGTGGCGGCAGTTGAAAAAGCTGTTGGAAAAATAGAAGGCGTTGAATCCGTAGAAGTAAACTTGCTTACAAAGAGTATGAATGTAAATTACGATGAAGATATAGTACGTAAGGCAGATATAGAAAAGGCTGTGGACAAGGCTGGATATAGTGCCAAAGCAAAATCCGAATCAGTCACTGGTTGCGAAAGTAGGGAATCTGCAGACATTTATAAAGAAGAATTAGAAGACAAATCCCTGCGGCTGAAAGTTTCTGTAGCATTTCTAATTCCATTAATGTATATTTCCATGGGACCTATGATGGGTATACCTATCCCCAAATTTTTGGATGGTATGGAAAATTCCTTGATGAATTCATTTTTTCAATTACTCCTAACAACTCCAATTATGTTTGTAAATAGATCTTATTTTATATCGGGGTTAAAGGGGCTAATTAATAGAACACCTAATATGGATTCGTTAATATCCATTGGTAGTGGAGCTAGTTACCTATATGGTATCTACGTAATCATAATGTTAATTATTGGCTTTAGAGATGGAGATATGGATTTCGTTCATAAGTATCACCATGAAGTTTATTTTGAGTCAGCTGCCACGATACTTACGTTGATAACCTTAGGAAAATTCTTCGAAGCTAGATCAAAAAGGAGAACGTCCAATGCAATTACAAAATTGATGGACTTGGCTCCTAAAACTGCTAGAGTACTAAGAGATGGTACTGAAGTAGAAATTGGAATAGAGGAAATAATTGTAGGAGATATAGTAGTTGTAAGACCTGGCGAAAGAATTCCTGTAGATGGAAAAGTAATTTCTGGAAGCTCATCGGTAGATCAATCTATATTAACTGGGGAAAGCATTCCAGTTTCCAAAGAAGTTGGAGACGATGTTTATACGGCTACTATAAATAACAATGGTAGTATCAATGTAGAAGTAATTAAGTCTCAAGAGGATTCTACACTTTCACAAATCATTAAATTAGTTGAAGATGCCAGTACGTCCAAAGCTCCTATAGCAAAATTGGCAGATAAGATATCAGGAGTTTTCGTTCCAATAGTAATCGGCATATCAATTTTGACATTAATATATTGGTACGATGTAGGAATGGGTTTTGAATTTGCAATGACTATGGCTGTGGCAGTTTTAGTAATATCTTGTCCTTGTGCTTTAGGATTAGCTACTCCAGTTGCAATCATGGTAGGAACTGGTAAAGGTGCAAACTTTGGAGTATTGATAAAATCTGCAGAATCTTTGGAATTACTGGATAAGATTGACACTGTAGTATTGGATAAAACTGGAACCATTACCCTTGGTAAACCATTTGTTACGGATATTATGGCAATAAATATTGATGAGCAAGAACTAATTGATTTGGCATATGCTATGGAAGTAAAATCAGAGCATCCACTGGCAGAAGCTATTATAGAATTTACCAAAGTAGAAAAGAAAAAAGATTTCGAAGTAGAATATTTTGAAGCTATTCCTGGAATAGGAATAAAAGTTGGAATAGAAGGCAAAAATTACTATGCAGGAAATAAAAAGATTCTAGAGATGCTAGACATATATTCGGAAGACTTGGAGAAAAAATCCAATGAATTGGCTGAAAAAGGTAAAACTCCAATGTACTTCGCAACAGATAGTGAAATCATCGGAATAATTGCAGCAGCAGATGTGGTTAAGCCAACCAGCAAAGAAGCTATCAAGAGACTTCAAGACGAAGGCTTAAAGGTAATAATGCTAACAGGTGATAACGAAATAACTGCTAGGTCTATAGCTAAGGAAATAGGAGTGACCGAAGTAATCGCCGACGTTCTTCCACAAAATAAAGAAGAAGCTATTTCCAGCGTACAAAATCGTGGAGAAAAAGTTATCATGGTTGGCGATGGTATAAACGACGCACCAGCTCTAGCCAAGTCCGATGTGGGAATTGCAATTGGAGCAGGTACAGATATAGCAATTGAATCAGCCGATGTAGTGCTTATGAAAAATAATCTTTTGGATGTGGTAAATGCCATTGACTTGGGTAAAGCTACTATGAAAAATATTAAACAAAATCTATTTTGGGCATTTTTCTATAATGTATTGGGAATTCCAGTGGCAGCTGGATTATTCTATGCCGCATTTGGAATTAGAATGTCTCCCATGATAGCTGCTGGAGCAATGAGTATGTCTTCGTTATTCGTGGTAGGTAATGCATTGAGACTTAATAATTTTAAGCCGATAGAGACTAGAAGCATAGAAGAAACTGACGAGATGGCAGTAGAAGTTCAAAGAGAATCCATTGACGTAGACTATTCAAAAAAAGTAAGCCTACCAAGTAAAATTATAGAAATAGGTGGCATGACTTGTTCACATTGCAGTAATCGAGTAGAGAAAGCTCTAAATACAATTGACGGTGTGAAAGCAGTTGTAAATCTGGAAGAAAATAAAGCTGTAGTAGAAACTTCAAAAGAGATTTCTGATGATGTATTAAGAAATGTCATAGAAGAGGCAGGATATACTGTAGAAAAAATATCTTAATTAAAATTAAGAATATCGGATAAAAAGACCATTTAGTTTTAGAATTAAATGGTCTTTTTTAGTGTTTTTTACTCATTGTTATTATTCTTATTGGATATTATTTGGAATTGATTCTCCAATAACACAATTAATCTTAAAATCATATAGAATCATTCAAACAGAAGAGAAGTAAAATACTAACAGATAGAAATAGAAATATGAGTTAGAATTAACTTTTTACTTAATAAATTAATAATATTTATATAAAAATAGAAATATTTTAATCTTTAGGCTATAATGATTGCAAAGGAATAGTATTAATTTTAATATTATAATCATTATAAAAATTTTTAATCTAGGAGCGGAAAATGTCAAATCTTAAGAAAAATTTAATATTTGTCTTTGATTCTAATGGGATTAGGAGAATCACATTTGAAGACAGTTTAAAGCTTTGCATTGGAAAAGACCCTTCAATAGTTAATATTGTCGCTTGCAATGAAGAAGATTCAAATATATTAGGATATTTTCAAAGACAGGAAGATCAACTAACTTATATTAATGTAAATGACTATTTAGACACTTGGATAAATAGCATCCACTTAGATGCTAACCTGGGGGTTAATTTAAGAGGGAATAATCATATTCTCTTAACTAAAAACCAGGTTAAAGATGATAGTGACCTAGCTTCTATATTTTTTACTGAAGACTTGGAAAGAGGAAATTTTCCCTGGAAGATTTTAAATATTAAAGACCATAAAGAAAATGAAATCGCCAGCAAACTTGACTTAGGTGAGTCTTATGTCAGTGATGATGAAATATATATTAGGCATAAAAACTTTATTGCCTACCAAAAACGAGTAGTTGAAAAAAACCAAGGGCCTACAGTGAGACTTTATCTATAAGAATAAGGGAAAGACTAGGCCAGGAAAAGGGAAAGAATAGAAAGTTACTTAAAGATATTAACCTAGATATAAAACCTGGAGAAATGGTCCTAGTAGTCGGAGGTTCTGGAGCAGGAAAAACTACCTTTATAAATGCAGTTTCCGCCTATGAAAAGGCAGATGCAGATGTTTTATACAAGGACTACGACTTATATGAAGACTCAGAAGAAGTGAGAAGACTAGTAAGGCTAGTTCCGCAGTTTGATACACTAAGGGATAACGATAGGGTCTACAATACCTTAAGGGACGCAGCCTTAATCCAGTTACCAAGAGACGTAACTTCAGATAAAGAAGAGTTAAATAAAAAAATAGATTCAATTTTAGAAAATTTTGGTCTAGAAAAGGAAAAAAATAATTTCGTAAGTAAAATTTCTGGAGGCCAGAGAAAAAGACTTTCTATAGCAGTTGAATACCTAGCAGAACCAGAAATATTTTTCCTGGATGAGCCAGACTCAGGCCTAGATGCAGGATCTGCTGAAAGTGTCATGAAGCAGGTTAAAAAAATAGTTAAGGAAGGAAAGATTTCTATAATTATTTCTCATTCACCTGACAGATCATTCAATCTCTACGACAAGATCTTAGTCATAGCTAAGGATTCGAAAGAAAACTGTGGACAAATGGCATTTTATGGTTCTATTGATGATGCCAGAGAATTTTTTGAAGTGGAAAAACTAGAAGATATAGTAAAACATGTAAATAATCCAGAACAGTCTGATAAATTTATAGAGAAGTTTAAGAAATATAGAAAGGAAAGAAGAGATGGAGGAGGATAAGGACCAAAAGCTTTTACAATTAAAGGTATATTTTTATAAGTATATTCGTATATTTTTTAATTCTAATGGCCTGTGGAAAATCCTCTCCACTTTTATTATTACTAGCTTAGTTTTATTTTCAACTAGTAAACTGGCCTTTATTAGATACGATGAGACCAGGACTACAGCTTTTGCCATAGTCTGTGCTTGTATTTGGACTGGGCTTTTTAATTCTATAGAAGTATTTTGTTCAGAAAGAAATTCTATAAGGCAGGAGCATAAGTCTGGAAATGTAGATTATTCTATATTTTTAGGAGCCCATATGATGGTTGAGTTTTTACTTTGTCTAGTTGAGGCCATGATTATTTCAGCTCTTGTCCTTTTCGTTCATGGTAATAGGCTTAATGTAGGAGAAACCCTAGACTTATCAAGGGTCATATCTCTCAGCTTAAGTGTATTTTTAATAGTATACACAGCTGATGTTTTAGGCCTAATGATTTCTTCTCTGGTTAAGACCAATAAAATGGCTATGACTATTATGCCTTTTGCCTTAATTTTCCAGCTAGTTCTATCAAATTTTATTTTTGAGCTAGAAGGATGGAAGGAATTTTTTTCAAACTTTACTATCGCCAAATGGGGGATGCGCGCCTTGGGAATTTCCATAGACTTTAACACTATGTCTACCAACTTGTCGGAAGCCCAGGCAGCAGGATATAGCGGGGAAACCCAAGAAACAATAAATCGATTTTTAGCCCTTACTAGACAAAAATATATTTCAGACTATAATCCAGCTAAGCTTCATATTTTAAGAGTGTTTCTTGTACTAATTTTATTTATTGCAGTCCAAACTGCGATTTCAAGATATGCCTTAGGTCGTATAGATCAAGATAAAAGATAATATTTAATAAGGAGTTATTATGTATATTTGTAAAAATTGTAAAAATGAAGTTCATGAAGGGAATAAATTTTGTGGATCTTGTGGAACGCCAGTAGACATTGATAATAATCTAGAAGAAAAAAGTCCAGAGAAAAAAGAAGCAGAAAAAATTATCATAAAAGACTTTGACGATATAAAAAATAAAGGGAAGACCTTTAACCAGAGAAATAAAACAAGTAAGAAAAAAATAATTATCCCCTTAGCTATTTTAGGGGTCTTAGCTATAGTGTTTTTAGTTCTTAAATTTGCTGATAAAACGGAGTCAAATCCTTTTGTAAAGACTATAAATATTTCTAGCTTTATAAACGAGCCAGTTTATGAGGGAAATGATGGTGAAGGAGTGGTTGATAGAAGCAGCCTTTATCTAGATGAAAAAATGCTACAAAAAAAATTAGAAGAGCTTTTAGGAGAAGACGAGTATGTTAGTGCAAGTGAAATTGCCAGTAATTTTGTCTTTGTAGCAGATCCTATAGAAGATTTAAGTAATGGTGACACTGTAACTGTCGTTGTGGAAATAAGAAATAAAGAAAATATCCAAGACAATTTAGGCATTAGGTTTACTAGTCCAAATAGGGAATTTAAGGTAATTGGCCTTAAAGATTTTTTCACAGTAGATCCATTTGATGGTTTTGTGCCAGAATTTTCAGGAATTTCTCCAAAGGTATCTGTAAAAATATCTAATTCTAAATTAGAAGGAAATGCTACTTTAGAAAAACTCCTTAGCTCTACAAGTAATTACTATGACATTTACAAAGATGGAAAGCTACTTGAAGACGAAGGGAATCTAAAAATAGGTGACACAGTTACCTTTAAATTTAATCAAAAGGGTATAGACAAACTTCACGAAAAATCCTATAAACCAAGTGTTTTAGAAAAAGAATTTACAATAACAGAGACAGATGTTTCATCATATATAATTAGCAAGGATGAGTTAGAAGATAAATTTTATGATGAAATTAAGACCCAGGCAGAAGCTATTATGAAAGCATACTTGGCGTCAAAAGGAAGTTCAAATATACCAAAATATGAAGGTATGTATTTCCTAACACCAAAGGACAACGGCTGGCAAAGACGTGGAACTTGGAATGAATATAATATTCCCACAATGCACTTAGTTTATTCCTACGAGTATGAAAACAATGACGAAACTAGATATTCTTCAATAAGGGCCATTGGATTAATAAATACTAAGGTAGAACTAGCAGAGGGAGAAATCTTAGATGAAAATACCAAACCAGAACAAAAGGTGGACTATGAAAAAATAGTGAGGATCAATAAGGAATATAAGTCACTAGAAAAACTTTTCTTAGACTTAGTAGAATCAAATCTAGAGCACTACACTTATGAAATGACTGAAGGAATGAAAAATTTTAAATAGAAAGTCTTTGGAAAGAATCGTCAACTATGGCGATTTTTTTCTTCCTACAGTAAAATTAATAAAATAAATAGATATAAAAAGAATATCTATAAGACTGAGAAAGAAATTATCTACTTTGTTAATATAAATAGAGAAATATTAACTTATATGGTATAATATTAAAGGCGGATTACAGATTGAATGGGGGACTACAGTTGGAGAAACTGATCATTGAAAATAGTGGCAGACTAGAAGGAAAAATTCGAGTTAGTGGCGCAAAAAACGCCAGTTTGCCTATATTAGCAGCATCATTATTGGGTACAGAAGATATAATATTAGAAGATGTACCAAAATTAAAGGACGTAGAAATCATTTGCGATGTCTTGAGAGCACTAGGTGCTACTGTGGAAGACATGGGAAATGGCACAGTTAAAATAAACGCAAAAGAAATTAAAACTTACGAAACTAAATACGAGCTTATGAGCAAAATGAGGGCTTCATTTTTAGTAATGGGACCTCTTTTAGGAAGATTAAATAAGGCTAAGAACTCCTTACCTGGCGGTTGTAGTATTGGCGCTAGACCAATAGATTTACATTTAAAAGGTTTTAGAGCATTGGGAGTTAAATGCGACGAATATTACGGTGAGATGGAAGACGGAGAAGATTCTTATATTTTTGCTCATACTGAAAAACTAGTGGGAAATAAAGTTTACCTAGACTTCCCATCTGTAGGAGCTACTGAAAATATTATGATGGCTGCAGTGTTGGCAGAAGGTAGAACAACTATCGAAAACGCTGCTATGGAGCCAGAAATTGTAGATCTATCTAACTTTTTAAGAAAACTAGGCGGGAATATCCGTGGTGCAGGTACTAATACTATTATTATTGACGGCGTAGAAAAGTTAGGCGGAGCTAGACATCAAATTATTCCTGACAGAATAGAGGCTGGAACATTTATGGTGGCTGCGGCAATAACAGGTGGTGATGTAGTTGTAGAAAATGTAATTACAGATCACTTGAGGCCAGTTATTTCCAAACTGGAAGAAGCAGGCTGCATAATCGAAGAAGATGGCGAATCAGTAAGAGTTATCGGACCTGAAAAATTAAAACGCATAGATATTAAAACGATGCCTTATCCTGGATTTCCAACGGATATGCAAGCTCAATTTATGGCGATGATGACCCAAGGTGAAGGCTCTAATGTTGTAATAGAAACTGTATTTGAAAATCGTTTCATGCACGTAGATGAATTTAACAAAATGGGAGCAGATATCACTGTAAATGACAGATCTGCAATTATTAATGGCGGAAAACCGCTAAAAGGAACAAAAGTGTATGCTACAGATTTAAGATGTGGAGCTGCATTGATTTTAGCAGGATTTGTTGCTGAAGGAGAAACAGAAATTTACAATATCTACCATATCGATAGGGGATATGAAGATATCGAAAATAAACTAAAAGGAATTGGCGGAAAGATTCGAAGAGCCCAAGACTGATTATAAAAGTTATGTTCAAATTTGGACATAACTTTTTTTAAAATTTACAAATTTTTGCATATAAAATGTTCATATACTATAATTATACAAAACAACTTTGGAGGTAATTCATGAGAATAACTAGTGATAAGACAATTTTTACAATGGACAAAAATAATGAGCCAGTTTTAAAAGCTAAAAGTGGTGATAAAATTGTATTTGAAACTTGTGACTGTTTTTCCGATGTAATAAGAACTGAAGAAGACGTAGTCAGTGGAATAGATTTCAATAGAGTAAACCCAGCGACCGGTCCATTATTTGTAGAAGATGCGATGCCAGGGGATGTTCTCAAGGTAGAAATAATTAGAATAGACATAGAAGAACAAGGGGCAGTGGTTACTGCACCGGGATTGGGAAGACTTTCTGAAAAATTAGAAAAAGAAGAAACCGTTATCGGAATAATCGACGGAAATTTTGTAAGCTATAAAGGATTGAAAATTCCTTTAAATAAAATGATTGGCGTAATAGGAACTGCTCCTGCAGGCGAAGGAATTTCCACAGGCACGCCCCATGACCACGGTGGAAATATGGATTGTAAAATGATAAAAGAAGGAGTAAGTTTATATCTTCCAGTAAATGTAGAAGGCGCTCTTCTTTCCATTGGTGATTTACACGCAGCCATGGGTGATGGTGAAATTATGGGTTCAGGAATGGAAATTGCCGGAGAAGTGGAAGTTAAAGTAGAAGTTTTAAAAGATTTCAATTTCAATTTGCCAATTATAGAAACAGAAGATAAATGGATGACTTTAGGTTCTAGAGAAACTATGGAAGAAGCAAGTGATCTTGCAATTGACAATATGATAGATTTAATTATGAAAAAAACAAACTTGACAATGAATCAAGCAGGAATGCTCTTATCCATAGCTGGGGATTTAAGAGTGTGTCAAATAGTAGACCCTAATATGACAATGCGAATGGAAATAAAAAAAGATTATTTATAAAAAACAAAATCGACCTTATTCAATTAAGAAAGGTTTCATTCAGATAGTGTTGATGAGAAATCATTGACACTATTTTAAATATGAGAGAAATTGATTATATATTTTGTCATAGTAAAATCTTATAAGGTATGATGGATAAAATTGATATGTCAATTGTTTAGCAGTATAATAGCTTTATGCAAGGATTACAAGGATATGAATAAGTTTT
>JAAZCH010000180.1 GCA_012513395.1 Tissierellia bacterium | reverse complement strand
GGAAGATTTTTCAGGAATCCCTTTTTTTCTTCTCCTAGTTCTTCTACATCCAGGCTCTTAATCTCTCCCATAAGGCCTGTAAGAAGTTCACCGATTTCTCCAGAGTCCTTGTTTCTTACGTTAGATAAAATTGTTCCTGAAAATTCAGATAAGTGCTTTTGTGCACCCACTCCAAATTCCACTGCAAGAGCTGAATCCGTAAGATTTATTTCCCTTTTAATATCGTCTACTCGTTTTCGATCTTCCGGTGACAGTTCTTGAACCTTTTCTTCTATAATCTCAGTTTCTTTTTGGACATCTAGCTGCACTTCTTCTTGTTGAGCGCTGCTTTTTGCCAAATCTTTCAAACTAATGTCTTTGTAGTCCATCGCTTCCTCCTTAGTCCATGTAATTATCCCATTTCATAGAGTTTTCTAAGACCTTTACATCTGTCTCTATGTCTATAATATCGTCTTCCATAAGTTTTAAAAATTCATTGTCGAAAGCTTTTTCCAATAGGATCATAGCCCTTTTGGTACTTTCTAATACGTCATCTATGTCTTCACTTTGAACCTTGTTTTTAGAAAAGTCCAAATATTTTTCGCAAATTTTCCCTGCTGTTTCTAGATAATAAGATAAAAATCTACTGGATTTCGCCATTTTTTCTGGATGTTTTTTTAAATAATCCAGTATTTGGATTCCTCTTTCGTAAAGCTTAGTAGCTTGCTCCTTTATCTCTTCGTCTTTGGCATTTTCAACTACGTCATAAATTTTATCTAGCTGATTATTTGCTGTAGTTATAATTTGTACAAATTCATCAACTTCTTCATCTTTAGTCTCGCGCTTTCCCGTTAGTTCAGGTTGTTCTTCATTTCTCTTTGTAAGAAAATTTGGAAATTTAAACCCTGACTCTATAACTCTATCCGTAATTAAATTAGATATAATAGTAAGAGCGATGCTGGGGAAAATACCCAAACCTAAAATGAAAAAAGAAGTTAAAAACACTACTGCTCCCACTTGCCCCTTTATTTTATTAATTTTTCTTTTTCTATTCTTTTTGATTTTCTGAATAGCTTGTAAATCCTTTTGTCTCTGTCTCAACTCAAGCCTTTTTCTTATCTTTTCAGCTTCGTTAATTTTAGATGCTTTATTGGCTTCTTTAGTTTTTTCCACTGCAGTTTCTATTGCAGATGCAGAAACGCTAGTTATAGATGCCAAACCAGAAAGTAAAGAATTTCCTATTACTTCTAATGATTCCTTAATTTCTTCTTCTCTTTCAATACGCCTCAACTCTTCTAGGTCTTTACGTAGTTTTTCTTTTTTAATTTCATCTTCTAAATCAATTCTTGACATTGCTTTCCACCCTCTATGTGAAGATTCATTTATCATATATTAGTCAATTTTAATTATACCCGAAAATGGATATAAATAGTAAATATGTTAAAATTTAATATAATCTTTATTTTTGATATTTTGTGAAAACGTTTCTCTGCTTTGGAAATTATTCTATCAGTTATAAATATATTTTTGAATTTAAATTTGAATATCTTCTATGTCTTAGTTGTTTACAAGCTTTTGCGAGTTTTTTAAATTTTTTAAATTTCCTTGACATAAGGTTTTTTTTTGGGTAATATATATACGAACGATAAGGAAATCGTTCCCGAAATGTAAGCGATTTCATTTCAGTCTATAATACAGACAAACAATTAATTTTCTCCCTAAAATTAATGATCAAAAAAGAGGCGGACGTGCCTCTTTTTTGATGTTCAAATTTATTTATATTGTTATTGCAGACTATCTTCTATTTATGCCAAACTTTCAAATACTTCGATTACATCTTGTCCTTGATTAAGTAATTCCCTATTTAAAATCAATTTTATTCCCATATCTATTAAAAGCTTGTCTAGGTTTTTTCTTTGCTTAGAATCTTCAACGGAAGACACTTCAATTACTTTGGAATCACCTACTACTCTTCGAATTATCTCTGTACCACTATAACCGAAACTGTCAGATATAATCTCTTTGAGATAATATTCCTTGAATTCTTGATTCATTAGGAATTTATTTTTTACATTTTCATCAAAAGAAATTTCCAACATTTTAATGGTTTTATCAATCGTTTCTGTAATCAAATTTTTTAAAGAAGATACGTAATTTTCATCTCCCTTTACAACAAGATGATGTGCAAGTGGAAAAAATAAATTGCCCCATACATTTCCGATATCATAGGCCATTGGTCCATAGAATCCAAATTCTGGATCAATAACTTTTATTCCATTTTCATTTACAAATATACTTCCAAGGTGTAAGTCTCCGTGGATTAGTGTCTGAGAATAATTTTGGTATTTATCTTTTAATTTAAGTACTTCCAAATGAAGCCCATCGTTTTCATATAAGCTTTCATTTACATAATCTTCCAATCCTTCAGAAATTATATTTCTATTTTTGTAATTATAATACGGTTCTGTGAGGACTAAGTCTTCAGTGATGTCGCAAAGTTCTGGGTTAGTAAACTTTTTTGCATTTTTCTTCTTTTCTTCCCGACTTATCACCAAATCCGTCATAGGTATAAGAGTCTTCCCTAAAAAGTCTGCCAGTGAATCAGATAGGTGATTATAGGTTTTTCCATTTAATAATTCCGTTCTTAGATTTTTATAATCAGAAATGTCTTCCATAATTATTAGTGACTTTTCTTCATCATAATGAAATACTTCTGGAACAGATCCTGGACTGAGCACGTTTTCTAACTTTAAAACTTCTGCTTCTATCTTGCTTCTATAGATATCCAAGGGTCGACCTGAACTTCTTAGTAGGACGTCGGCTTGTTTGACTACTAATGATTTTTTTGAGTTTATATCTTTAACTCGAAATACATAATTTATATTTCCATCGCCTATCTCTTCGCATATTAAATTTTCCTTATTTTCAAAAAAGTCAAAGTTTTCTATTATGTAATGAATCATTTCCATCTTCGTCATGAGTTTAGAGGCTTCTTTCTCCATGTTGACTCCTTTCATATCTTTGATAAACATCTTTTCCTATTTAACTTTATAATATCCCACTGATAATTTTCGGTCAAGATATTATTTGTGAAACTAAAAAGAGGCAAACTCGCCTCTTTCATCGTCTATCTATAAAAATTTCCTTCTAATAAAACTGATAATTGGGCCTGTGCTAAATGCTAAGTAAACCGTTCCTAAGCCTACAGTTCCTCCTAGTAAAAATCCTATACCTAGCATGACAAAGTCCAATATTCTTTTGACCTTAGAGTATTCCACCTTGGATTTAAATGTGGCAAATTCAGCCATGGCGTCGAAGGCCCCTGCTCCTAGTTCTTGGTTCGTATAGATTACAACTCCGATGGCTAAAATTATTCCGCCTAAAATTGTAAAAATAAATTTAAAAGGATAGCTAGCACTTTCTATGGCAATTCCATTAGATAAAATATTTCTAGTAAAATCTGCTACGAATCCAACTGTGAACAATACAAATATGGATGCGATATTTACAAAACGCTTGTCCATAAAAAATATAGCCAAAGCAATAACCCCATTTAAAATGAAGGAAGCTTTTCCATAAGTAAGCCCAAACATCAACCCGAATCCTTCAATAAAAACGCTGTTGGGGTCTGGGCCTAGACCTGGAAACATGAAAAATCCTACACCTATACCACATATTAATTGCCCCAATATAACGAGGATGACTCGTTTCAAAAAGTTTTCTTTATC
>JAAZCH010000179.1 GCA_012513395.1 Tissierellia bacterium | reverse complement strand
CACTTAGACGGCTTAAGTGATATGACAGATGGTTTTATGGCCAATGCAAATAAAGATAGAACACTGGATATAATGAAGGATTCCTTAATCGGAAGCTTCGGAACTATTGCCTTAATACTATATTTTTTAATGAAGTTTTCATTGTATGCTTCTGTGGATTCTAGAATTATATTTACCACAGCCATTACGTCTATGGTTTCTAGAGCTTCTGTATTATTAGTAATAAAAAGAGGCAAACTGGCAAGACCAGATGGATTTGGAGCCGAGATGAAAAAGGCTCTTAATGGAGAATACATTACCTATATAATTTACTTTATCATGGGACTTGGATTAATATTTATAACAAAAAATGCATTATCTGTACTTCTAGTAAGTTTATTAATAGGAATAATTTTAGAATGGATATCCAATAGAAAAATAGATGGAGTAACAGGAGACATTTACGGTGCAATTATAGAAATATCTGAAATTGCGATATTATTAGTTTGGAGGAGGCTTGTAATATGGATTTAATTTTACTCAGACATGGAGAAACGGAACACAACAGGCAGAGGAGATACTGTACTGATGACTGTTCTTTATCAGAAGAAGGCATTTTACAAATGGAAAGAGCAGCGGATAAAATTAATGATTTGATAATAGATAGGGTTATGGTAAGTCCCTTCGCTAGGACTATGGAATCCTTAGAAATAATAAATAAGTATCACAATTTACCCTTTGAAGTAGTAAACGATATTCGAGAAGTAGATGCTGGAAAGATGAAAGGGCTGACCTTTGAAGAGGGGAAAGGACTATATCCTTCTGAGGTGGAAGATTATCTATTCGATTATATAGATACTCCCTTACCAGGAGGAGAATCTATTCAAGCTGCTTATGATAGGGCAGGAAGGATTCTTAAGAATCTTAAAAAGCAAAGTGGAAATGTCTTAATGGTAACCCATGGAGGATTTATTTCCTTGATACTATCCAATATATTGGGAGATGTTAAAAACTATCATCGCTTTGCGGTAGACAATGGCTCCTTTACTTTGATCAAAATAGAGAATTTTTCTAGGATTAGGTATATCAATAGAATTTAATTGGAGGAGAATATGAGGAAAGAAAATTTAAAAATAGTAATTGTAGGGGGAAGTGCTGGAGGTTCTACCCTTGCTACTACTCTAAGGCGACTAGATGAATCTTCTGAAATAATAATTATAGAAAGAGGACCAGATGTCTCTTTCGCCAATTGCTCTCTCCCATATTACTTTGAAGGATTGGTAGAAACTATTGAGGATTTGTCCATAACCACTCCAGAACAGTTTAAAAGTAAATACAATATAGATGCCAGGGTTAACGAAGAAGTATTAAAGATAAATCGCGCTGAGAAAAACGTAGAAGTTAAGAACTTAGAAACCAATGTCATATATGAAATCTTCTATGATTATTTAATACTGTCTCCAGGAGGTAATCCTAAAGAACCTAAAAATCTCATGGGAGATAATGTATTTTCTTTAAGAAATGTTCAAGACGTTAGAGATATCGACAAATATATAAAAGAAAATAACGTAAAGAGCGTTGGCGTAATTGGAAACGGATTTATAGGAGTTGAAGTAGCTGAAGCTTTCAAACTGGGAGGCATGGAGAAGGTAACTCTTTTTGGATCTAGAAACCAAGTTTTAACTCCCTTCGATGAAGATATGGCCCAAATTATCCACAAGGAAATGATGGACAAAGGCGTAGATTTAATATTGGGAAGTAGAGTCAGTGGAACTACACTGAAAGGCGTAGCGTTGGAATCT
>JAAZCH010000178.1 GCA_012513395.1 Tissierellia bacterium | reverse complement strand
GAAAGAGTATCCAATACATCAAGAAGTATTACACTTTAAATTACATTAAAAGAAAATATTACAAATAAAAATTATTTTGAAAGGATAAGAAAATGAAAAAGAAATTAAGTATTTTATTGGCTATATTCATAATTTTAACAAGTGTTCCTGTATATGCATTCGAGATGGATGATAGATTAGAATTAGTTACAGTAGAAGCGCTTGTTAAAGAGAGGGAAATTGTATTATCTAATCTTAAAGAAGAACTTACAATGAAGAATAAGGAAGATCTATATTACTTATTTGAAACGATAATAAATAGAGATTTCGATTCCAGAATAAAAGAATTAGAACTAGGGGAAAATGAAATATCAACAAGCTCAAACCCTAGAAGATATACTTTTAGAAACGGAGGAGCAGTTGTTTATTCTGAAATGGGTGCAACAATTCAAGAGCTTTTCTTGACTCGTGGTCAATCGCAACGAGTATATGATGATTTTCGTAGACAAAATCCATATGAATTTTTAGCTATAACGATAGGAGGACTTGCAGTTCCTTGGTTTGGACCATTAATTGGAGGCTTTTCTTTTTTAGTTCGTGAAATAAATCAAAGATCTTGGGATAATATAATGTCTAAATCAGGATATGCTAGACTTCTAACGGTATCTCATCCAGTTGAAGGTACCCACACATTTGTATATGAGTGGACAACTCAACCTTATGCAAATATTTATACTAGAGGTACGATTGAATCAGTAAGATATAACTAATTATATAATTTATCTATTTGGACTTTTAAGTCCAAATAGATAAATATACAAAAGAATTTTAAAATTGCGAGAAGGAGTTGATAAGGTGTATATTTTCAAGCCTTTATGTGAATCTCAAATTGAAGTTTTAGCCAATTTTAGTTTAAATATTTCTGCGAAAGTATTTATATTCACAATATTGAGTATTCTTTTGCAAGTTTATTTAAGTAAATCTAAAGTTATAAATTCATTAGAAGAAAATTCCAAAAAAATTGTCAAAATATTTTCCACAAATTTATTTGTCGTTATAAACGCAATGATCTATGGGACTTTAATAATGATAAGTGAAGCTTTTACTTGGAAATTAGTTGTAGTAATTATTGGAGTTATTTTTGTTTGTATAGTTAATAGAGTTAGAACAAAGGAAATTGATGAAAGGTTATCTAAAATTAGTACTTATTTTATGTTATTTATTGTGATATCATTTTTATTAGTAGGACCATTTATTATGTATTTTTAAGGGATAAGGTTAGTAATAAAAAAATTATAGAATTCATTTCTTGCTAATATCCATAGTAGAAAACGGATTGTATACGTTTCGATTTGTAGGGGATGTGTTCCTACGCATCCCGACATCGTTTACGATGTAACACCATTGAAGATGGTGAAAAAACGGGGTGCATCTCCTTTGTAAAATTGTATTTCGTTATATTACATAGTTAAATAAAATAAATAATCAAAACCCGTTACATTTGGAATACGCCCCCTACGACAAAATATCAATTATGTCATTTCCGTATTGTAGGGGATGTGTTCCTACGCATCCCGCTAACGTTTACAACAGAATGTCAGTTATGCCATTTCATATGATTTAAATAATACAAAAAGAGGAGAGAAGGATGAGGAAAATAAAAAAGTTACTTATATGTTTAT
>JAAZCH010000025.1 GCA_012513395.1 Tissierellia bacterium | reverse complement strand
CTTGCCTATTTTTCTCTTATGATGAAGGCTCGCTCCTATAGTAGAAGAATTTTAACTAAAGAAATTGAACCCCACCTATATGTAATACCTGAATCTAACAATATAGATAAGGAATTTTTAGACCTATTTGGGCCAAGTTTAACAGAAGAAGAAAGGGATTTAGCAAGAAAATCTATAAATCAACTAATAAATATTTTTAAAGATGGAAAGAATTATGGCTCTATTATTCAAGTTGAAGAGTTTGATTTTAATCTTTGCAAATCTTATATAGAAGATATAGATAGTAACAAAATCAATTTGCTTACCTATGAGGCCTATGAATTCCAAAGACAAATTAAAGCTATCTTAGATGTGGCACAAGTAATGGCGAAGAAATACCATGTAGTAGCTACAAACCCGCCTTATTTAAATAGGATGAATGGCCAGCTTAAAGAATATGTAAATAAGCATTATAAGGACTATAAAACAGATCTGTTTTCAGTATTTATCTATAGAAATTTTGATCTATGTAAGCCAGGTGGTTATTCAGGATTTATGACTCCTTTTGTGTGGATGTTTATAAAGTCCTATGAAAAATTAAGGGAATACATTATAAACAATAAGTCCATAGCAAGCTTAATTCAGATGGAATATTCAGCCTTTGAAGAGGCAACTGTGCCTATCTGCTCTTTTGTACTAAAAAATGGTCGTGAAGATAACAAAGGACTTTACTTTAGACTTTCTGAATTTACTGGAGGTATGGAGGTTCAGAAGGAAAAGGTCCTTGAAGCAATAGAGAATCCTAGCTGTGGTTATTTTTATGAAACTAGTGAGAATAATTTTGAAAAAATTCCCGGAATGCCAATAGCTTATTGGGCAGGTGATGGGATAATAAGTGCTTTTGATAATGGAACATTAATGGAAGAAATTTTAGATGTAAGGCAAGGGCTTGCTACAGCAGATAATAATAGGTTTTTACGATTATGGTATGAAGTAGAAGAAAATAAATGTAAATTTAATTCAAAAGATGCAGACGATTTAATTGAGAATAAGAAAAAATGGATTCCATATAACAAAGGTGGACAGAGAAGACAGTGGTATGGGAACTATGATTACCTTGTAAACTGGGAAAATGATGGATATGAGATAAAAAATTTTCGAGATAGTAAAGGAAAGGTCAGATCGCGACCGCAAAATACTGGATACTATTTTAAAGAAGCTATTACTTGGGGACTGATAACATCAAGTGGATTTAGTATAAGATATAGGACATCAGGTGGAATACATGATGTGTCAGGAATGTCTGCTTTTTACAATGATAATATTGATATAAAATATATATTAGCATTACTAGGAACACCTATAGCAGATTATGTATTTAAGATGTTAAATCCAACAATAAATTTACAGGTTGGTGATTTTAAAAATTACCCAGTAATTGTTGACAAAGAACAAAGTGATAGGATTATTAATATCACTAATAAATGCATTCATATATCTAAGAACGACTGGGATATGCACGAAACATCTTGGGACTTCAAAGGTTCTCCTTTGTTAGCCAATAAAATTGATGGGCTAATAGAATTAGCCTATGAAGCCTATAAAAATGAGGTAAATGAAAGATTTACTAAACTAAAAGAAAATGAAGAAGAATTAAACCGTATCTTTATAGAAATATATGGACTAGAAGATGAACTTACTCCAGAAGTAGCAGACAAGGATATTACTGTAGCTAAGATATTTGATAAGAAGGAAGAAATTTATGAAGAAATAAAGGGCAATAGGTATATCATGACCAGAGAAGATGTGATTAAAAATTTCCTATCCTACTTTATTGGCTGCCTTATGGGTAGATATTCTCTAGATGAGGAAGGTCTTGCCTTTGCAGGAGGAGACTTTGATCTAGATAAATACCTTTCCTTTAAGGCAGATGAGGATGGAATCCTTCCCCTAACAGACAAACATTACTTCGAAGAAGATATTCTTGAAACTTTTATTAAGTTTTTAAAGATAACTTTTGGCAAAGTACACCTAAATGAAAACTTGGATTTTATAGCTTCAGAGCTAAAGGGTAAACAAACTGATTCTCCAAGAGATAAAATAAGAAGCTATTTTTTAAATGATTTTTATAATGATCATTGTAAAATGTATCAAAAGTTACCTATCTATTGGCAATATGATTCAGGTAAAAACAATGCCTGTAAAGGACTCTTCTATCTTCATAGGTATGATAAGGATACTTTTGCAAGAATAAGGATTAATTATGTATTTGAAATTCAAGATAGGTACAAGCAAGAGCTGGCG
>JAAZCH010000024.1 GCA_012513395.1 Tissierellia bacterium | reverse complement strand
TTATCTAATAGTTCCTTTTATTAGGCAGAAAACTACAAAGGAGCAAAGGGAAAATATCTACTTTTGGGTAAGAGTAGCAGTACAAGCAGCAGAGATGATTTTCAACGAGAAGGGTAAAGGCAAAGATAAAAAACAATACGTAATTGATTTTTTAACCTTTAAAGGAATTAATATAACAATGCAAGAATTAGATGTACTTATAGAGGCAGCAGTAAAAGAATTGAATATTATACAAGAGAAAGTAGGCCAGGGGTAAATCCCTGGCCTTTTTTTTATTTTTTGAGAAATAATTTAAAAAATTTTTTAAATCAATTTTACGATAAAACGCTATAACGCAATAAAATCAATAGCTACAGAGGATAAAAATTTTAAAAAAATTTTTAAAAAACTATTGACAATATACATATACACGTATATAATATAATCAAAAGAAAGAATAATAGAAAGGGGTATGAAAAATGACTATAAGGGAAATTTTAGAATCAAAAGGGTATCGAATCAATTTCTTCACATCTCTATTTTACGGGGCAAAAATGGAGGATGGAAGTATTGACAGAACTTGGGAGTTTTATATCGTGCATCCATACCGTGGTTGCTCACGCACTTTATTCTTGGATGAGTAGCAGGGCTAGGGAGTTCCCGGTGAAACCCCGGGAGGGGAGTTTTCTCCCTTTCCGCTCAACCTGCCACAGCAGGAAAAAATTAAAGGAGGATGTTTATGAATACTCTAAATACTTTTTATAATGGAAAAGAAATAACAAAAGAAAACTTACTCAGTTTAATTAAAGAATGTATTGAGGAGGGCTGGCAAGACAGTGACTTACAAAGAAATACAGAAATAGCATTAGAAAAGATTTACCATGGCCAATATGATGGAGTGGACGAGGATATACAATTTATCCTTGAAGAACTCAATAGTAAAACTAAATGGGGTTACTTATACCCCAATGCAAATCTACAAGATGTAGAAATTATTATAAAGGCATCAGAAGGAAGTTGGTACTTCCAAGAAGATTAGGTTATACAGCAGGGCTAGGGTCAACGGCGGTGAAATCCCGCGGGAGCCTGCAAAGGCTCTACCGCTCAACCTGCTAGACAGGGAAAAATATAATAGGAGGTTTTAAAATGGATAAAAAGTACCCAATTGCACACTTAGGAAAGGTAAGAGGAGGAACAAATACGTACGCCAGGTTTTTCCTGCATATTTTACCCGATGATGAAGACTGTTCCTACGAGGAAATACTTGCCATCTTTGAGAGATGGGACGAGGAGTTCGGGTTACAAGGAAATTATGGTTTGGGCTGGTACTACAAAATAAACACAAGGCGAGAATTCGCTCTTGTACCTTCTATCATAAGAAAAGCCCAACGAGTAGGGTTTAAAGTATTTACCTCAATGTGGGACATTGGGGAAGGGAAGTATTATCTTCACGAGCAGCCCGCCGAATTTTGGAGGGCGTTGGCTCTTGCCCAAGCCTTTTATGGGGAATGATTTCCCCGCCTCTAATGCCACCTAGCCAATGGTTAGCCGGTCCCAAGTCCGGAAAGGCAAAGGGGAGGGAAAAATATAATAGGAGGTAGTCGAATGAGATTACAAAATAAGATTGAAAATGCGATTAAAAAATGGATTGAAAAGGTGAGCGATAATTCGTTCGCAAAAGATGACAACCGCTGGATTCCAAAGGTAGAAGATTTCTGCCTAGACAAAAATCCTTGCATACAAGGGCGATTCCTCTTATGGGG
>JAAZCH010000177.1 GCA_012513395.1 Tissierellia bacterium | reverse complement strand
GCATCTACTCCAGAAAGTGAAGAAAACTCTGCGAAAATGGTAGTCCTCCAAATGATGGATTATTTAGAAAATGGAAACATAAAAAATTCTGTAAACTTTCCCAATATCGACATGGGACCTTGCAGAAATAATCACAGAGTTACAGTGAATCATAAAAATATCCCCAATATGTTAGGACAAATCACAGCAATTTTTGCAAGTGAAAATATAAATATCGCCGAATTAGCTAACAAACACAAAAACGGCTGGGCATATACCATGGTGGATATAGACGGAAACGTTACAGAAGAGTTGTTGGAAAAGCTAAAGGGAATTGAAGGCGTGGTAAAGGTACGTCTTATAAATTAGGAGAGTAATATGGCAAAAGTTATACCATTTAAAGGAGTAAGACCGAAACCTGAATTTGCAAGGAATGTGGCCGCTCTTCCCTATGACGTCTACAACGTGGAAGAAGCTAGAAAAGTAATAGAAAAAGAAAATGCCAGCTTTTTGGCAGTGGATCTTCCCCTGGCTACTATGCCAGAGGGAAGTGATCCTAAGTCAGAAAACGTATATAAAAAAGCTCAAGAGAATATGGAAAAATTGGAAAAAGAGTATTTGGTCCAAGATGAAAATCCTAGCTTTTATATTTACGAGTTGATTATGGACGGACGAAGCCAGAGGGGTTTTGTATGCTGCACATCAGTGGATGAATATCTAAATGAAACCATAAAGAAACACGAAAACACAATAGCTCACAAAGAAGCAGACAGAGTGAAACACATAGACGCACTAGATGCCCATACTGGACCAATCTTCATGGTTTATAAATCCAGAGAAGAAATCCAAAATATTATCGAAGAGGAAGTTTCAAAAACTCCAGAAGTAGAATTTACATCTGAAGACGGAATTACTCATAGAGTTTGGGCGATTGTTGATGAAAAAATCACCCACGAATTGGAAAAGGAATTTTTAGAAGTAGAAAATCTTTATATTGCAGACGGTCATCACAGAAGCGCATCAGCAGCGAAAGTAGCCAAGATGAGAAGATTAGACAACCCCAATTATACAGGAGATGAAGAGTATAATCATTTTTTAGCCGTTTTATTTCCCATGGAAGTTACAAAAATCTTCGACTATAATAGAGTGGTGAAGGATTTAAATGGACTTAGTAAAGATGAATTTCTTGAGAAGCTAGAAGAGAACTTTTTAGTAGAGAAATCTCCAACTAGTCCTTATTCCCCTGAAGGGAAGGGATACTTTGGACTTTTCTTAGAAGGACAGTGGTATAAACTAAAAATAAAAGATTCATTTATTGAAACGGACATTGTAAAATCCTTGGACGCATCTATATTACAAGATTTGGTTTTAAATCCCATTTTGGGAATCGACGACCCTAGAACTAATTCCAGAATAGACTTCGTCGGAGGAATTAGAGGATTGAAAGAATTGGAAAGGCGATGTGAAACGGATATGGAAGTGGCGTTTTCCATGTTCCCCACATCCATAGAAGAATTAGTGGCCGTGGCAGACTCAGGAGAGAATATGCCGCCCAAATCCACATGGTTTGAGCCGAAACTCAGATCTGGATTGTTTATACACAAATTGAAATAAAATAAAAAGACCTGAAAGAAATAAAATCTTTCGGGTCTTAAATTTTTACGATGCTCTTGCTACGATTCTACATGTATTATCTTCACCGATATCATGTTCCAAGTATATGCTTGCAACAAAGTGATCTGAAACTTCCAGAATTTTATCTAGATTATCTAAATTTTCTATAAAAAATATTTCTGAATTAGAGAAAAGATCTTTGATAGGGCTTTCAAAATAACCTTGAAGAATTGGAAAATCCATGCCGATTGCTTTGACTTTTCTGTCAATCAATTCGCATAATAAAGTCATAGATATTTCAGGTGAAAAATCTGTTTTTTCCTTGTTTCCAGTAAAAAATACTATAAATGAATTTTCTTCTAACTTACTAAGATCAATATCATTTTCAGTAATTTTTCCATCAATTAAGTTGGAAACGTCTATCACGATACCATTTAAATCTGAAATTATTTTAGGAATTACAGCATTCATAGGATCGCACTTGGTGCCGATAACTTCTAATCCATCTTCCCTGAACTTTAGACTCAAATCTACTATCTTCATCAAAACCCCTCCTTTTTTACACAAGTTAAAAAACTTGCCTTCTATTGATACTAAATTATACTATCACAATCAACAAATGTAAAGAAAATTTTACAAAATGGCAAGTTTCTTTACATAGATTTTACATTGCAACTTAGTCTCCAATAAATATTACAACGGGAAATACTACAGAATGTGAAAATTGTATCCATTCCTCCAAAGTCGCCATACTAATTTATGGTGAGAGAATATATTGTGTTCATTTCAAGGGCGGCCTCATGAAGTGCGAGTTCACAATGCGCTATTGCCGCACTGATGTTTAAACAATTTATTTATAATTATTATTTTTAAATTCATAAATTTTACCAACTAACCGCTCATGAGAACACTGTTGCGACTTTTCCGTCATGGACAATTTGCACATTCTTCCGTAAATTTTCCCTTATGCAATATTTATTTCCGACTACAGTGTCAATAATTTCGTAAAGTATCCGTAGGTGCCATGCTCCTGCATGCTTATCTGTATCATACTTTAGAATTACTGCGACATTTTCTATTTGTTTTATAAAGGCGCAGCCACTGTACATTGTCCGTTGTACGATGTACGTTAAAAAGATTGGCTTTAAGCGTCATACAATGACGCGGCTACAATTAATTTAAAATTATTAATTAAACTTGTAGTCATTTTATGTTTTCAAACGTTATATAAGTGAAGGGAAGAAAAATGGTTTTAAAAATAGAATTTATGATAACATATTAGATATATTTAAAACTAGGAGACAAAATGCTAGGAATATATCTTTCCATGGTGGACACGCCAGAAGAAAAACTAAAAGTAGAAGAATTTTATAACAAATATAAAAACTATCTACTCAATTACGCATTTAAATTTTTAAAAGAAAAAGCTTCATCAGAAGACGCAGTCCATGAGGCGATAATTTCCATGCTTAAAAACAAGGACAAGTATCTAGTGCTATCCGAAACAGAAATGAAAAAATCAGCCACAGTGATTTTAAGAAACAAATGCATAGACGAGTTAAGAAAGAATCAAAAGTATTCAGGAGTGCCCATGGAAGAAGTAGAAATATATATAGAAGACGGCGAAAAATCCCTAGAAGAAAATATTATCATAAACGATGAAGTAGAAGAGTTGCAAAAACTATTTAGAAATTTAGACGAAGTGACTAAACAGATTCTAATTATGAAATACATTGAAGATATGAGTCTTAAAGAAATCGGTGAGGAAATGAATCTACCCCCCAAACACGTATCCACAAAAATATACAGAGGAAAACAAAAACTCAGAAAACTAAAGGAGGAGGAGAAATGGCTGTAGAAATAATAGACTTAGAATTTGAAAAACTTCTAAAACAGGCAATCACAAGAGAACTTAAACGAGAAATCAACACCGCATCAACAGAAGAATTTTCTCCTTCATTAAATTTTCAAAAACAGATGAAAAAACTTTTTAAAAAAGATAAAAGGGATAATTTCTATAAAAATTTCATCCGATACAGCAAACGAGCAGCCATGTATATTTTAATAATTATGGGACTATTTACCGCGCTATTCATAGTTAGCGAAGACGTAAGGGCCAATGTTGAGATAATAATAGAATGGTTTGAAGATCACATAGGCTTCCAATTTGCACCGAAAGATTTGGATATGCAAAGAGAAGAATTCGATTTGAAAAGAATACCCGATGAGTATGAAGTCATATTAAAAGATGATTTAGGAGCAGTTAAACTATACGATCTATTTCACAAGAATGGACATAATTTACGTCTTGATATTACACCTACTAGTGCTAGTCATGGTATGTCAATATATAATATAGAAGTCGAGGTAGAAGTTATAAAATTATCTGGAAATGAGGTTATGGTCTTAATTGGACAAGGAGAAGTTGAGGGTGGTATGGTCATTTGGGAAATGGATGGTTATAGATTTCAGATTGATGGAGCCGTTCCGATGAAAACTCTTATAGATTTGGCAAGGAAAATAATAAAGAATAAATAATTTTAAAATTGTTGTAGTGATTTTTCATTCTCATACGTTATATAAGTGAAGGGGTAAAATTCTTTAAATATATAAAATGGAGGTGATATTATGGAAAGAAATAAATTAAGTTACATTGCTTGGTTATCCGATATAATGTTGTTAATATCTGCGTACTTTTTATTAATTGATAATAATTTTATCTATGGTGTGGTGATTCTTATGGGCTCACTATTGGTGACATTATTTTTAAAAATTAAATATGGGAATGTAATTTACAAATTTCCAACTTATATCAACCTTATTTATATCTTAATATTCTTATTTGTTCAGAATAAAATGAGAGGAGCTTATGCTTTTTTAACAATTTTAATATATATTATAGCTTTATTTATATACAATAGAAAAAAGCATGGGCAGTCACTTAGATAGAAACAGCAAAACAAATGTAAATTAATAGAGATAATTTCTATGGAGGTTAGAGCTTGAAAAAATATAGAGATAAAATATTTGGAATTACAGCTATAATATCAAGTGCAATTTTTTTAGATGGAAATAATATTATATTTAACTTATGGGTTAGAGATATATTATTGATTTTAACATCGGCATATTGGATATATTATTCCATATCTAGCCTATCTAAAATAAATAAAGATGATTCATTATCAAAAAGAATTGGAGCTAAGTTATTGTATTATTCTTTGATAATAACGGGTGTTACGCTAATTGTTTCTATAGTAAAACAAAACTTTATCTTATAAAATTTAAAGAAAGAAATAAATTTTATTTTATATAATTCATGAAAAAAATCCGCAGATGCTATATAGCATTTTGCGGATTTTAAAAATCTTATTTATTTTTTACATATTCCACCAATCCGCCAGATGCAATTATCTTTTGCATAAAATCTGGTATGGGATTAGCGTAATAAGTTTCTTGTTTCGTTATATTTTGAATTTCTCCCGTTGCGATATTTACTTCTATTTCGTCGCCGTCTTCTATTTTTTCTGCTGCTTCTTCTGATTCCAAAATTGGAAGGCCAATGTTAAAGCTGTTTCGATAAAATATTCTGGCGTAGTTTTTAGCGATTACGCATTTGATTCCACTTTCTTTTATGGCGATGGGTGCGTGTTCTCTGGATGAGCCGCAGCCGAAGTTTTCTCCTGCCACTATGAAATCCCCTGGATTTACTTTTTCAGCGAAGGCTTCGTCTATGTCTATCATGCAATATTTTGCAAGCTCCTTTGAGTCTGTGGTGTTTAGGTATCTTGCTGGAATTATTACGTCTGTGTCGATGTTGTCTTGGTATTTAAAAACTTTTCCCATTATTTTACCTCCTCTAGTGTGCTAGGATCAGTGATGATGCCAGTGATTGCTGATGCTGCTGCTACTGCTGGGCTAGCCAGGTAGACTTCTGAATCGATGTCTCCCATACGTCCGATGAAGTTTCTGTTAGTTGTGGAAACTGCTCGTTCGCCCTTTGCTAAAATTCCCATATAGCCACCTAAGCAAGGTCCGCACGTAGGTGTGGAGAAGGTCGCTCCTGCATCTATAAATATATCTGCTATTCCTTCTTGCATACATTGTTTAAAAATTTCTTGGGTAGCTGGAATTACGATTGCTCTCACTCCGTCTTTTACCTTATGTCCTTTTAGAATTTCCGCAGCTTCTCTCATGTCCTTTATATTTCCATTTGTGCAAGAGCCGATGACGACTTGGTCGATTTTAATTTCGCCGAATTGGTCGAAGGTTTTTGCATTACTTGGAAGATGAGGGAAGGAGACTGTTGGCTTAATTGTAGATAAATCTATTTCGTAAGTCTCTTCGTATTCTGCGTCTTCGTCAGCTGTAAACTCTTTCCACTCTCTGTCAGTTCTGCCTTTTACAAATTCTCTAGTCACTTCGTCTACTGGGAAGATTCCATTTTTGCCGCCGGCTTCGATGGCCATGTTGGAAACTGTAAGTCTGTCGTAAATTGTAAGATTCTTAACTCCTTCTCCTTGGAACTCCATGGATTTATATCTCGCTCCATCCACTCCAATCATGCCGATGATGTGAAGTATTAAGTCCTTTCCTGATACGTATGGCTGAAATTTACCTGTCAAGATAAATCTAAGTGCGCTGGGAACTCTAAACCAAGCTTTTCCCGTCGCCATTCCCGCTGCCATATCTGTAGAGCCAACACCTGTGGAAAATGCTCCCAAGGCTCCGTATGTGCAAGTGTGGGAGTCTGCTCCGATTACCACATCTCCTGGAATGACTAGTCCCTTCTCAGGTAGAAGTGCGTGTTCAACTCCTCCTCTTCCTGCGTCGTAGAAATTTTTGATTTCGTATTCAAAAGCGAAGTCTTTGGAGATTTTATTTTGGTTAGCGCTGTTGATGTCCTTTGCTGGAACGAAGTGGTCCATTACGATGGCGATTTTTTCCTTGTCGAATACATCTCCGTCAGTCATCTTGTGAAATTCTCTAACTGCTACAGGTGTAGTGATGTCGTTTCCTAAAACCAAGTCCAAGTTCGCCTCGATAAAATCTCCTGGTTTTACGAAGTCTACTCCTGCTGCATTGGCTAAGATTTTTTGGGTCATTGTCATTTTCATTTTGCTGGGTGTCCTTTCTCTTTGTAGTATGCTACGTTGTTCAGTCCGTTTATATATGCCAAAATACTAGATTTTATAATGTCTGTGCTAAGTCCTTTTCCGAAGAAAATTTTGTCTTTGTAATTAAGTCGTAGTGTCGTCTCTCCAAGGGCGTCTCGTCCTTCCGTTACTGAACGGATTTTGAAATCATCTAGCATAATATCTTCTCCGATAATATCTTGAAGTGCCCGGAAGGCTGCTGAAATTGGTCCGTCTTCTGTAGCTGTGGCCTCGATCCTTTCGCCCTTATACTCCAAGGCGATAAAGGTGGTGGACTTTTTGTTGCTGTAACTTTGGGAACTGTAGTCCAAAAGCTTGTAGTCCTCGATGAACCTGGCCATGTTTTCTGAGGCCAAGGCGATTATGTCGTCCTCGTAGATATTTTTCTTTTTATCCGCCAGTTCTTTGAACTTTCCGAAGAGATCTTCTAGCTTCACCTCGTCAAATTCGTATCCTAAATCCTCCAGCTTCGCCCGGAAGGCGTGTTTACCTGAATGTTTTCCAAGAACTAAATTCGTGGATTGCTTCACGCCGACGGATTGTGGCGACATAATTTCGTAGGTGGATTTTTCCATCAGCACTCCATGTTGGTGAATTCCAGATTCGTGGGCGAATACATTTGCTCCTACTATTGGTTTTGTTGGGCTGATTTCTTGTCCGATTATAGATGAAAGCAATTCAGAAGTTCTGAAAATTTCTGTCGTATTTATATTTGTAGCAACTCCGTAGTAATCACGTCTAGTATCTAGTGCCATTACGATTTCTTCTAGAGCTGCGTTTCCTGCTCGCTCGCCGATTCCATTTACAGAGCATTCCACTTGGGTTGCACCTGCACGAATGGCTGCTAGGGAATTCGCAACTGCAAGACCTAAATCGTTATGACAGTGAGTTGAGATGTCCACATTGTCGATTCCTGGTACGTTGTCTTTCACTCCCTTAATCATTTCGTAGTATTCGTGGGGCATCATATAACCCACTGTGTCAGGAAGATTTACGACAGTAGCACCGGCTTTAATAGCGCCTTCCAAAATTTTGTAGACGAACTCTGGCTCGCTTCTGGAATAGTCTTCACAAGAAAACTCTACATGGTCGACGAATTGTTTAGCGTAAGCTACGCTTTCAATGGCTTTTTCATAAACTTGTTCTTCGCTCATTCTCAACTTGTGTTTCATGTGTAGAGGAGAAGTAGCTATAAACACGTGGATTCCAGGACGTTTTGCATCCTTCACTGCTTCTATAGCTTTGTCGATGTCAGATTTTAGACAACGAGCCAGACTCAAAACGATAGGTTTTGTAACTGTATTTGCAATTTCTCTAACGGCCTCGAAATCTCCAGGCGAAGAAGCGGCGAATCCTGCTTCAATTACATCTACTCCCAAAGTTTCCAGCTGTCTAGCAAGTCTTCTCTTTTCAGTTAGGTTCATGCTACATCCTGGTGATTGTTCCCCATCTCTCAAAGTAGTGTCAAAAATCTTAATCATAATAATTTCCCCCTAATTAATATTTCAGTTAACAGTTTAAAGTTAATAGTTAACAGTTTTTCATTATGAATACAATAAATTAAAAATAAAAAAACGCCTCTGATATTAGAGACGTTGAATACGCGGTACCACCCTATTTATCCATCAAAAATTGACGGATCACTTAAGTGCAAAGTAACGCTTAGCTAACGTATAGTTTTTAGTCTATATGCTCCGGAACGAGAAATATCTTCAGTACATTAT
>JAAZCH010000176.1 GCA_012513395.1 Tissierellia bacterium | reverse complement strand
TCCTGACTTAACTATTTCTTCTAGGTCTTCATTAACAACATCCCCAATATAGTTCTTACCTGCATTGACCATTTCAACTTTAGATTCTTGAACATCAAATCCAATAGTTTTAAATCCAGCCTTAGCCTTTTCAACTGCTAACGGAAGACCTACATAACCTAATCCTACAACACCAAGAGTTGCTGTTTTGTCCATTAATTTCTTTTTGATATTAACCATTATTTTGTCCCCCTAATATCTCAACTAAATTATTCGATAGATTTTTGAAATCATAGTCGCCTGCTGCATAGAAAGCATTAGTACATAACATTTTGTACTGTGTATCGTCTAGTTCTTTTATTCTAATTATTTCTTTTGCCATCCTCTTTGCGTCTGCATTGTTAATAACAGCGCCACATTCATACTTTTTAATTAGATCATATCCAAATTCACAATCAGATAGAGTTGGCTTACTACTTGCAAAGTACTCAAACATTTTATTTAAACTAGCTCCATATTTTTTTATTTTGTTTTGTTCGAAATGAATTATATTCAAATCGGACTTACTTAAAATATATGGAATATACTTTTTGCTAATAAAACCTTTAAAAACAACATTATCTATACCATTTTCATTACAATACTCTTCTAACGGAGTTCTATCACTTCCATCTCCGTATATTATAAATTTTATGTTCTCCACGCCAAGTTTTTTGATTTCAAATGCCGCGTCAACTATGCTTTTCACATTATTAACTAAACGAATTGACCCAGCATAAATCACTTTGAAAGTACTTGAATTCTCCAAGTCTTCATCTTCAACTTGATAGTGCTCTTTGTTGTAATTGTAAACTTCTAAATCTACTCCGTTATTAATATGATGAACTTTATTTATATCAATTGGTCCACCTTTTTCAGTATCCCACCCTTGTTCAATTATGTAGTCCTTACCACCTTCCATTGTGAACACAAGTTTATCAGCATTTTTATAAATCCATTTTTCACCTGCGTATAGTAGTCGAAGTAATGGATTTTTTCTACTAACAATTCCATAAGCAACAAAACTCTCGGGCCATAAATCCCTAACTTCAACTATAGATTGGCATCCATATTTCTTAGCAAGCTTTATAGCCGCTACAGCTGCCAGCAGATGAGCAGATGAGCCTAAAATCGCATCTGGTTTATCAAATAACTTTGCTGCTTTAAATAAGTTTTTATAAAATTCATACATGGCATAAATTCTTTTAAGTTTGCTTAAAGAATAATCGCATGTTTTTATGAAGTAATATGGATAATCAGCGTTATCATATTTTTGTATTACTGAACCATCTTCTATCATCTGAATTTTTGTATTATGAAGAAAGCTTCCTACAAAAACAGTTGGTTCATGACCCATTCGTTTCAAATACTTTCCAAAATTAAAATGCCTATTTAGATGCCCATACTCAGGAGGCATATTATATTGATTTATTAACCATATTTTCATTTTGTGAATGTCTCCTAATCATTTATATAGTGATTTCTAATATCTAAAACTGTAATATCTTCTGCTAATCATGTTAATTTTTAGGTTATATATTCTACTTTATGATACCTTGTTCTCTCATCTCAATAATTTCATTTTTAATACCCTCTTCAAACGTCTTAGGGCGAAAGTTCAAATCCTTTGCCGCATCTCCATAATTGAAATCTTTATCTTCTCTTAATCTCAATACTTTTTCATAATTAATAATTTTGTTTGGGATTTTGTCACCAATTTTCCCTATAAACAACGCCAAAGAATAAGGTATTTTGATGAAAAAAACTTTCTTTTGCATTGCTGAAGCTATTGCTTTAAGCAAATCTTGATATGCAATCGACTCTTTTCCTGCCACATTATATTCTTTAAAACGTGTCACTTCTTCTTGGTTTAACGCACTAACAATTACTTTAGCAAGATCACCTGCATATATAGGTTGCATTAAACCCTCACCTTTTCCGATTATGGGATATATTGCGGTCTTACTCATAATTTTAACTAACAAATGAATATTTCCATCTTGGTGATTTCCATAAATCATAGTTGGTCTAATTATTGTATATACCAAATCAGTATTCTTTAAGGTTTCTTCATTCTGCAAATCAACATGCGAAGATTTCTTAAACTTACTATATATTCCTGTACTATTTATATAGTAGAGTCTTTTTATTCTATGTTTCTTACACTCATCCAAAATATTCTTAAGCTGATTTCTAGGTGCTAAATGCAACACCTCAGTGACATCATCAAAAGCAGTATTGATGCTTTCAGGAGAACTAAGATCTCCATAAGCTATATTTTCATTTTTATTCATCCATGAAGTATCACTTGTTTCTCTTACAAGATATTTTATTTCCTTATCTTTATAATATTGTTGAATTTCTTCATACAAAAATCTTCCAGTTAATCCTGTAATCCCTGTCACTAATAACATCCGCTCACCCCTAATGTTTTACTGATTCTTTATCAGCTTTTTTCGTCCCACCTTCAATAACACCATCACTTCTAAGAACACTGAATATCGTCCCAAAGAAGCATCTGACATCCATCAAGAACCCAATCTTGTCAGCATATTCTCCATCAAGTCTTGCCTTCACATCAATCTCAAGTTCATCTCTACCATTAATCTGCGCCCATCCAGTAAGGCCTACTGGCACATCGTTAGCGCCATATTTATCTCTTTCTTCAATTAAATCATACTGATTCCAAAGTGCTGGTCTTGGACCAATGATACTCATCTCACCCTTAAAGATATTGATGATTTGTGGAAGCTCATCAAGGCTTGTCTTTCTAAGAAACTTACCTACCTTTGTAATCCACTGGTCAGGATTTTCTAAGAGATGTGTTGGCGTGTCCTTAGGTGTATCGATTCTCATAGTTCTAAACTTCAATATATTAAAATGACTCTTATGGATCCCGACTCTCTTCTGTTTAAAGAGAACAGGTCCAGGGGAGTCAACTTTGATTGCTATAATTAGTATTAAAAATACTGGAGATAATATAATAAGTGCTAAAAATGAAAGAACTACATCTATTAACCTTTTAACCTTTAAATAGACCATAACTATTAACTCCTCTAACTCTTTATGTATA
>JAAZCH010000175.1 GCA_012513395.1 Tissierellia bacterium | reverse complement strand
ATGTTTTTTCCGTAATTCCATCCATCAACCATATTAAACTCATTTTCTTCAATAATCTCAATGTCTGGATTTTCATCCAAAGAAGATCTGCTTTTATTTTTTAGATAATTAATAACCATTTTTCTTCCGTCTTCTAGGGTAAATTTAGTAGAAATATTTTCATATACATTTTCTTCTGGAATTGAAAGAATTTTATTCATAGTATCTGCGTGTAAATTTACTTCAAATGTGGGTTTGGAAAGTGCTGCTCCAATTGCATTTGCAATTTCGTGATTTTCAGTTACTATGGCTTTCAAATTAAATCTTTTTTCAATATATTTAGATAAGATTTTTGCTGGTCCACCGATTATTTTAATCTCTTTAGGCTGCAATTTTTTTCCTTCTAGAACTTCTTTTACTGTGTAAAGGGGCTTGGAATTAATTTTTTCTAATAATACTTTAACTGTTGAAAAAATAATTTCACTACATTTTTCCAATACATTTTCGGAAAATGTTACTTCATCTAAATTTATTTCAGAAGATAGGATTTCTATACTTGGTATTGCTTTTTCCTTGTCTCCAAAATCTATTAAATTTAAGATTGCCATAGCATCTGTAACCGTAGGGTATTTGCCACCTAAAATCATCGGTCTATCCAGTCGTTCAGGTCCAATTACAATTTTTCCATCTACTATTTTAATTACACTATCTCCACCTAAGCCAATGGAATGTGAATAAATGGAGCGGACTAAGGTTTTTAGCTCATTTATTTCAATTCCCACAGGCTCGAATAGAGGAATTCCATCTGCTAGAAAGAAAATATCCGTAGTAGTACCTCCTATGTCTAAATAAATCGAGTCCTTAGTAGTATCTTCTAAAGCACTTATTCCCATGAAACTAGCTGCTGGACCTGAAAGAATAGATTGGACTGGAAAAGTATGGGCGTTTTCCATATCCATAGTACCTCCATCAGCTTTTAATATATAAATTGGGGCATTGATCCCCTCGGTTTCTAGAACATTTTTAATATCATCTAGAAAATTTGAGAAGATTTTTGACACGGAGCTGTTTAAATATGCAGTATTTACTCTCCTAGGAAAATTAAGATTTCCTGATAAGGAATGTCCCATAGTAATGTATTTATCCCTATCTTCTAGTGCGGTTTTTATTTTTATTTCACTTTCTGGATTTCTAGTGGAAAATTTTGTAACAATAGCAACTGAATCTAAATGCTGATACTTTCTTTTAGATTTAATATTTTCAATTTTTACTAAATCCAACTCCTTTACAACTACTCCTCTATGGTCCACATATCCTTCTACTTCTTCAAGATATTCAAACTTATTGGAAAAATTATTTTGAATCCCAGGACCACTTTGAATAATTAGTAATACGTCCTCGATTTTTCCTTCTACTATAGCATTTGTAGAGATTGTCGTACTAAGGTTGATTCTTTGAATTTTTGATTTATCTATATCATGGGTTAATTCTTTAATTGCATTAAAAATTGTAGGGGAGAGGTTTTCTTTGTCTACTGTATTTTTTATCCTTTTTATTATTTTTTTGTTATCAATTATTACTCCATCTATATTTGTGCCGCCGACGTCTATTCCAATTATCAAATTTATCACCTCTAAATTAATTATATCAGATGTAGTGTGATAAACTTAGAACATTTGTAAAGACGATGTAAGTTGATATTAAGAAAATATGATAGCTGTGTGAAAATTTTCTAAAATAT
>JAAZCH010000174.1 GCA_012513395.1 Tissierellia bacterium | reverse complement strand
TTGGGAAATTCGAGATGGAACTCAAATTTCCCCGGGTCGCACAGAGTACGACCCCTACAGCAAAACATATTCTATCTGTAATTCAAAGGCGTAGCCAACTGTAAACTGTCAACTGTCAACTATTAACTGCATAATACGTTGTACACTGTACGTTAAAAGCACCGCAGGTGCAACTTTTAACTATTAACTCTAAACTTTTAACTGCCTTAGCAGTTTTATTTTACGCCCACCTATGTTATAATAATAACGAAATAAAGGGAGGAATAAATGAAAAACAAATTTTTATTATTAACTATTGTATTTGCTTTGATTGTTGGTTTGGTGGGTTGTGGGAATAATCAGGCGAAAGAAAAACCTGTAGAGGTTGTAGAAGAAAAAATAGAAGATGTTATTGAAGAAATAGTTGAAGAACCAGAAGATGATAGCAAAAAAATAGCTGTAAATTACGCAGTTATGACAGGACCTACTGGCGTAGGATCTGTAAACTTAATCGAAAATAGCAAAAATGGCAATTCTAAATTTGAAATCCATGAAACTATCGTAGGTGCAGCAGACGAAATAGTAGCATCTCTAGTCAGTGGAAATTTGGATATGGCTGTAGTGCCGGCGAACCTTGCGTCTGTTTTGTACAATAAGACAGAAGGAAAGATTCAAGCCTTAGCGACTAATAATTTAGGCGTGCTTTATATAGTTGAAATCGGAGATGAGATTCAAACTCTAGAAGATTTAAAAGGAAAAACTATCCTTTCTACAGGAAAGGGTGCGACTCCAGAAACTCTATTAAATTATATAATGGCAGAAAACAATTTGGTACAAGGTGAAGATTGGAATTTCGATTTCAAATCTGAAGCTACAGAAGTGGTACAAAACTTGATGGCTAGAAATGCTACGATAGCACTTCTGCCTGAACCTATGGTGACTACAGTTCTAGGACAAAACGAAAATGCTCGTATAGCTATCAGTCTTGAAGACGAGTGGAACAAATTAAACAAAACTCCACAAATTACAAGCGTATTAGTAGGCAGAAAAGAATTTATCGAAAATATTGACGTAGATGAATTCTTAGACGAGTATGAAGATAGCATAGAAGATGCTGTAGAAAATATAGAAAAAACTTCCGAACTTTTGGGTAAATATAATATAATAAAAACAGAAGTGGCTCTTAAATCCATTCCTAATATGAATTTATATTATATGGACGAAGAAGAATTGAGAGATAGCATGAGTGAATATTTGACAATTCTTTTCAATGCTAATCCCCAATCAGTAGGAGGAAAGATCCCAGGTGAAGATTTCTTCTATCTCGGAAAATAAATTTTTGAAAAAAGTATTGGTTACAGGATTTTGGCTAATACTTTGGCAAGTGTTAAGTGTAATCATTTCGGAGGAGATATTATTGGTATCTCCTCTTAGTGCATTTAAAAAACTATTTGAATTAATAGTCACCGAAAGCTATTGGATGGCTATTTTTTCATCTTTATCCAAGATTTTACTAGGACTATTTCTGTCCATACTTTTGGGAATTATAATTGCAATTTTTAGTTTCTTATCTTCAATTTTCAAAGAACTAACTCATCCTATGATTTCATTTTTTAGATCTATTCCTGTGGCTAGTTTTGTAATATTTTTGTTGGTATGGATTAACTCTGCGTACCTTTCAATTTACATATCATTTTTTATGGGAATGCCCATAATTTTTGAAAATGTATATCGAGGAATCATCAGCGTAGACGAAAAACTTATAGAGATGGCGGATAGTTTCGATGTGGGGAGTTCTAAAAGATTTCAATACATATACAAAATAAAAGTGCTACCATATCTCCAAGCTGGAATAATGACGGCATCAGGACTCATCTTTAAATCTGCAGTGGCAGCTGAAATTATTGGACTACAAAGAAATTCCATCGGAGAAAATCTCTACAACGCCAAAATCTATCTCAATATGCCAGAGCTATTCGCTTGGACCATTACGATTTTAGTTTTGAGCATGATATTTGAAAAGGCGATTGAAATTTTGTTAGGTGATAAAAATGCTGGAATTTAAAAATGTATTTAAGGCGTATGAAAAAGTTGTAATAGACGATTTGAGTTTTAAATTGAAAAGTGGAGAAAGTCTTGGAATTTTAGGAGATTCGGGGATTGGAAAGACTACGATTTTTAATTTGATTTTAGGTTTTACTCCACCAGACGGAGGAGAAGTTATCAACAATTTCGAGAAGATATCCACAGTCTTTCAAGAAAATCGACTGATAGAAGAAATCTCTGCTCTAGACAATTTAAAATTAGTAACGAATAAAGAGGAAGCGATTTTACTTAATTTACTAAAAGATTTGAAGATAGAAAATCCATTTGAGTTGGTTAGAAATCTAAGTGGCGGAATGAAGCGCAGAGTCGCCATAGCTAGAGGGCTGATCTATGACAGCGATTTATTATTACTTGACGAGCCGATACAAGGACTAGACGAAGATACGAGACGTGTGGTGATTGAAAAAATTTTAGAGTTTTCAAAGGACAGAAGTATTATTTTAATCAGCCACAATTTAGAAGATTTGGAAGATTTTAAAATAGATAGAAGTATAGAACTGTAGAAATCTGTTAGGAGATAAAAAATGGAATTTAAAATAGAAGATGTAAAAGAACTGGAACCCTTTATAAATGACGAGATGAAACTTAAAGCTATCCCTAGAAAGAATAAAAAGAAACTAATGGCGATTTACTATCTGGCAACTAAGCTAGAAAAAGGAAGAGAGTATTCGGAAAAAGAAATCAACGAACTTCTAAATAATTGGACAGAATTTAAAGACCCAGCTACACTCAGAAGAGAAATGTTTGATTACTATCTAATACATAGAACAACGGATTGTAGTTTATATTGGGCCGTTGACGAAATGCCTAAATTTGAAGATTTTATAAAGAGAAATATTTAAGAAGGTCAGAGTACATAGATGCTGTAGACATCGCATTGTATGCGACTTAAAACAAGCACCTTCACTCGTAAAGCTTCCAAACGTACAATGTACAACGGACAACGTACAGTGGGCCTTTTATGGTATGATTGAATATGCTAGAGCAAAGTGATGTAGCAAGCTTTAAGCGGCATTCAATGCCGCGGGTACGAGTTTGTATGATTGACAAATTGGATTTGTCTTGCCGTAGGGGACGTACTCTGTACGTCCCGGGGAAATTTGAGTCGTATTCTCAAATTTCCCAAATGACACCTTCTATCAGTTAACAATTGGATAGTATGACAGTATGAAAGTATATGGCTTTAAGCGGCATACAATGCCGCGGGTACATATTACATTAAGGAGTAAATTATGATTTCGAATAAAAATCAAATAACTAGATGTGATTGGGCTAATCATCATGAATTATTAACGCACTACCACGATACTGAGTGGGGAAGGCCGGTCCACGATGATCATCTACTTTTTAAAATGCTAATTTTAGAAGGAAAACAGGCGGGACTGAGTTGGCTTACCATTCTTAAAAAGATGGATGCGCTCTGTGAGGCTTTTGATGATTTCAACCCTGAAATTATTAAAGATTATGACGAAAACAAAGTGGAAGAATTATTAAAAAATGAAGGCATTATCAGAAATAGACTAAAGATTAATTCGGTAATTGCCAACGCAAAGGCATATTATAAAATACTTGAAGAATTTGGTTCACTTGACGAATATTTTTGGAAATTCGTAGAACACACACCGATAGTTAATTCTTGGAAATCTATAGACGAGGTGCCTTCTAGTACAGAACTTTCAGAAAAAATCAGTAAAGATTTAAAAAAAAGAGGATTTAAATTTGTAGGACCTACAATAATATATTCCTTTATGCAAGCTGTAGGCATGGTAAACGACCATTTGGTAGATTGCGAATTCAGGTAATTACTAATGGATAGAGGAAAATATGAAAAAGATGAACTTTTACAAAACTTGAATAAATTACATACTACAAAACTAGGAGTAGAAAGAATTAAAAGAAATTTATCTTTGGACACTGAGGATGTCGTTCATTGGTGCAAAATAAAAATTAATTCGCCAGATGCAATTATCGAAAGAAAAGGGAAGAATTGGTACGTCGATATTGATGATTGCATCTTAACTGTAAATGCAAATAGCTTTACCATTATTACAGCTCATAAAATAAAATAGATTCGAGGTGATTTATATTTTAAATATACCATGTGAAGCATCAGAAGCAGTTGAATTAATAAAAGAAGTATTTGAAGATCGGTTAGTTGGAATATATTTATATGGTTCTTTTGTCTTGGGGGGATTAAAACCTGAAAGCGATTTGGATTTATTAGTTATTACAAATTCAGATTTGACGACAGAAGATAGAAAAGACTTAACCCATGGATTGATGGGAATTTCAGGAGAGATTGGAAATAAATTAGGGAAAAGATTTCTTGAGGTGACGGTGTTTAATGAAAATTCTCTAAATCCATTTTCTTATCCACCAAAATACGAATATATATATGGAGAATGGGATAGGGAAGATTACAAAAGTGGAAAGCTTCCAGAAACGACATATGACCCTGATGGGACGATATTGTTAGCTCAGGCTAGAGAAAATAGTGTTACACTTTTTGGAGAAGATATAAAAGAGATTATTCCACAGATAGGCATGGAATACATTATAAAAGCTTTAAAAGCAGATATTCCCATTTTACTTGAAGGCGTAAGGGAAGAAGGGAAAAATACAGTTTTGACTCTCGCTAGAATTTGGTACACAGTATTTACTGAAAAAATCACTTCAAAGGACAATGCAGCCAATTGGGCGATGGCAATACTTCCCAAAGAACAAGGCGCATTACTAAACTTGGCCAAAGAAGAATATTTAGGTAATCTCAAAGTAAATTGGAATGACAAAGAGGAAGAGCTAGTACTTCTAGTTGAGTATATGAAAAAAGAAATTGAAAAATTACTCGAGGATTAAATTTAAGATATTAAAAAACAAGTCCGATACTTTCTATAAGTAAATAGAAAATATCGGACTTTATTTAAATTATTACATACTACTATAAAGGCGTAGCCAATTGTTAACTGTCAATTGTCAACTGACAGAAGGTTAGTTTGGGAAATTTGAGAATGCGACTCAAATTTCCCCGGGACGCACAGAGTACGTCCCCTACGAAAAATTCGTAGATTATAGGTTTCATATTCCATGTGCCTCGCTGGCACAGGGATAAACTTAAACCAACCACAACGTCAAATATATCCAATCTACCAATCAAAGGCGTAGCCAACTGTTAACTGTCAATTGTTAACTGCTAACTGTCTTCTACATTTTTTCTCTATAAACCAAATGGGTGTGAAGGAGTTTGTGTGCTTTGTCTCCTCCTGGTTTTCCTAGGTAGTCGCTGTAAATTTTTTGGATTGATTCGTTTTCGTGAGCTAGTCTCACTTTTTTATTTCTGTCTACATTTTGGATAGCTTTCATTCTCTTTTCTAGGATTGAAACATCTCCGTGAAGATATGGTTGGCCTCCGCCGTCGATACATCCACCTGGACACGCCATTATTTCTATAATATGGTATTCTTTTGTGCCTTTTCTGATATCAGTTAGAATTTGCCTAGCATTTCCAAGTCCACTTGCAACAGCTATTCTAACAGTTTCTCCAGCTATTTCCACTTCAGCTTCTTTGATGCCTTGAAGCCCTTGTAGATCTTTAAATTCTAAAGTCTCAAGCTCTTCTCCAGTTAGCATTTTATATGCAGTTCTTAGAGCCGATGTGGAAACTCCTCCAGATGCTCCGTAAATTGCAGCTGCTCCTGAGGATTCTCCCATAGGATTGTCAAATTCACTATCTTCCAATCCAGCAAAGTCGATTGAAAAATCTTTTATCATATCTGCCAGTTCTCTTGTAGTTATTACTCTATCCACATCACTGATGTCGTTATCTATTCCCAATTCCGGTCTAGCAGATTCGTATTTTTTCGCTACACATGGCATTATGGAAACTACTTCGATATTTTTTGGATCTATGCCCATTTTTTCTGCGAAATAGGTTTTCGTAATGGAGCCGAACATCTCGTGAGGAGATTTACAAGTAGAAGGTATGTGGAACATATCAGCGAAGTTATGCTCGATAAACTTAACCCAACTTGGGCAACAGCTAGTTAAAATAGGAAGATTTTCCTTGTTTTTGAACCTCTCCACAAATTCATATGCTTCTTCTATAGTAGTTAAATCCGCAGCGAAGTTCGTATCGAATACGTAGTCAAATCCCATGGATTTAAGAGCTGTAACCATCTTTCCAGTTACGATAGTTCCAGGCTCCATTCCGAACTCTTCTCCAAGAGCTACTCTAACTGCAGGAGCTGTTTGAACTACTGTAATTTTTTCAGGGTCATTTAAAGCTTTGTAAACTTTCTCTATACAGTTGGTTTCTACCAATGCTCCAGTAGGACACACTGCTATACATTGTCCGCAGAAGGTACAATTGGTTTCGTATATAGGTCTTTCATATTGGGTTCCTACAACAGTGTGGAATCCTCTGCCTATATCAGTTAAAGTTCCAACGGTTTGAACCTCCATGCACATTGTCTCACATCTTTTACAAAGTATGCACTTATTGGGATCCCTTACTATGGATCTACTGCTGTCATCTATATTGTGGGCATTTAAAATTCACGTATATCTAATTTCTTTTATATTAGCATCTGCTGCTAAGTCTTGTAATTCGCATTCCCCATTACTTCTACAAACTAAGCAATCCTTGGGGTGATTTGATAGTAGCAGCTCTATATTGGTACGTCTAGATTTTATAACTTTTAGGGTATCGGTACGAATTTCCATTCCTTCTTTTACCAAAGTGTTACAAGCAGGAACGAGGCTACCCCATCTTCCTGATTCCACTAGACAGACCCTACAATTAGCATCTCTATTTACAAATCCCAAATTGTGCAAGTCCATATGGCATAAAGTAGGGATTTTTACATTTACTTTTTTTGCTGCGTCCAAAATGGTAGCGCCAGCTTCAATTTCTACACTTTTTCCATTTACTTTTAAATTTATCATTTTATCCATCCCTTATCTTATCTCTACTGCACTAACAGGACAAACTTCGTAACATGCATTACATTTTATACACTTAGCCAGATCTATAGAATGAACTTTTCTTCTTTCTCCCACTATAGCATCAGTAGGACAATTTCTAGAACAAATTCCACAACCTACACATCTTTCGTTAATGACGTAATCTAACAATTCTTTACAAACTGAAGCTACGCATTTGTGATTTTGAATGTGATCTAAATATTCGTCTTTGAAATAATGCATAGAACTGATTACTGGAGTCGTAGCGGTCTTGCCTAAGCCACAAAGACTGGATTCGGTTATTACTTCACACAGGTCGTCTAGCTTGTTTAAATCTTCCATCTCCCCTTGGCCAGAAGTAATTTTTTCTAATAATTCTAGTACCCTCATATTTCCAATTCTACATGGCGTACATTTTCCGCAAGATTCGTCTACGGTAAATTTCATAAAGAATTTTGCTATATCTACCATACAGTCAGTTTCATCCATAACTACCATACCGCCAGAGCCCATGATGGAGCCGATTTTCTCAAGGGAGATAAAATCCACTGGAGTGTCGAATAGTTCCACAGGAATACATCCACCTGATGGTCCACCAGTTTGCACAGACTTAGTAGTATGTCCTTCAATGGCACCGCCGCCAATATCGTTTACAATTTCATTTATAGTCATTCCCATAGGAACTTCCACTAGACCTGCATTTTGAACTTTTCCTACCAATGCAAAAACCTTGGTTCCTGGCGAGTCCTCTGTTCCTATGGATTTGAACCACTTTGCACCTTTATTTATAATGTGAGGAATATTAGCAATAGTTTCTACGTTATTTAAAACTGTAGGCTTGTCGTAAAGTCCTCTTTCATTTGTTCTATATACTTTCGCTTGGGGCATCCCACGTTTACCTTCGATGGATTGGATAAGGGCAGTACCTTCACCACAAACAAATGCTCCAGCTCCTAATCTGATTTCCAAATCGAAGGAGAAGTCAGAGCCCATTATATTATCCCCTAGGAAGTTCCACTCCTTAGCTACTTCGATGGCGTGTTGTAGCATCTTTACAGCCTTTGGATATTCTGCACGAACGTAGACATATCCTTTTTGTGAGCCGATTGCTCTAGCCATAACTGCCATACCTTCGATGATGCAATGGGGATCTCCTTCCAAGATGGATCTATCCATGTATGCACCTGGGTCGCCTTCGTCTGCATTACAGATGATGTATTTCACATCAGTATCTTGCAAGAAAGCTCCTTCCATTTTAACTCCCGTAGGGAATCCTGCACCACCTCTACCTCTTAGGTTGGAGCTTTTAATCTCGTCGATTATCTCTTGGGGAGTCATTTTATAGATAGCTTTATAAAGACTATAATATCCCCCCAAAGCTATGTACTCTTCTATACTTTCAGGGTTAATAACGTCATAATTTTGTAGAGCTATTCTAAATTGGTTTTTGTAAAAATCTCCTGCCAATTTGACTTGGCCATTGGATAGGTCGTATCTTTCATCTGAACTCAGTCTATCGATTAGCTCTTTATAGCTTTTGTCTTTTGTAGAATCTAACTTTTTAATTATTTCCATTGCTTACCTCTTTTAAATTCGCCAATATGCTTTTAACATCTTCAGTTTTTACGTGTTTGTAGAGAGTATCGTTTACTGTAACCACAGGTGCAGCAGCACAATCTCCTACGCAACGAGTTTCCACCAGTGAAAATATTAAATCCTCAGTAGTTTCTCCAATTTCAATTCCCAATTGTTTAGAAAATTCCTCGAGAATTTTTTCAGCATTCTTAACATAACAAGCAGTACCCATGCACACGCTTATTGCGTATTTTCCCTTGGGTACTAAACTAAATCTAGAGTAAAATGTAATAACTCCATAAATTGTAGCAACTGGTATGTCTAACGTTTTAGAAATAGTGGTCACCATTTTTCTAGGAATGTACCCAAAATTATTTTGTACCACGTGCAAAACTTCAAGTAAATCAGTTTCAGTTTTGTCTACCATAAAATCTCTGACTTCGTTTTCCAGTCTTATTTCTTCCATAGATTCTATCATCGTCTCCTCCTCTTTTTAATTAACTAATCTTATTAAATAATTAACTAACAATTCCAGTAATAATTATAACAGGAATTTTAAAAAATACAAATACAAAATGAAAAAATAACATTTAATGACGAAAATGTATCTATTATATAGTGTAAATCTAAATATATTATAACCTATCAAATAGCCCTTGTGGTATAATTTTATTATGAATGAGTTCTTTATTTCTAAAGGTGCGAAATTTGTTTTAAATAGACTAAACGAAAATGGCGAAGAAGGATTTCTCGTAGGCGGATGCGTTAGAGATAGCTTAATGGGAAATACTCCTTCGGATTTTGATGTGACCACTTCTGCAAATCCCGATAGGATTATGGAGATTTTTTCAGACAAAAAACTTATAACC
>JAAZCH010000173.1 GCA_012513395.1 Tissierellia bacterium | reverse complement strand
GATAATATAAAGTCAAGAAAAATGAATCCCTTTGGTGAATACGACGAATTCGAACTAAAAGAAAGCGAAAAATCCGTCATCTCCCAAGACGAAATGATGAGAGAAGCTATAGAAGAAGCTCAAATGTCCATAGCAACTGAAATAGAAATTGAAAAAGAAGAAGTACGTAGAAAATATAGTTTTTTACAAAAATTATTGTCTAAAATATTCAAAAAGCAATGAATATAAAACTTTCTAGTTCTAAGAAAATATACTAAATGTTTTAACAGGCAATCCAATTGTAGGATTGTCTGTTTTTCATTTAAGATTTAAATTATAAAATATTAAAATTTATCTATAAATATTTTTTCAATTCTATCACTAATATTAATTACAATTTCAGTACGTACAGTATCTAATGCTTCAGAAATTGAAATGATACTAATAGAACTCGCGCCCTGTTTACCTATTATAATCACTTCATCTCCCACATTAATATCATCAATTCCAGTAACATCTACTGCACACATATCCATGCTGATATTTCCCACAATGGGATAATATTTTCCATTAATAATTACCCGTCCCATATTTGATAATCTTCTGGGAAGTCCGTCAGCATATCCAAGGGGAAGTATTGCAATTTTACTATTTCTATCAGTAATAAATCCACTACTATAACCTACTGATTTACCTTTTTCTAAGTGATGAATTTGAATTATTTTGCTTTTAAAAGTTATTATCTCTTTAAATGTATAATCTTTAAAATAACTCCTATCTGGCAACAAACCATATAATAAACACCCAGGCCTACACATATCATAAATATGAGAATTATATAAAATTATTCCTCCACTACTTAATAAATGAACGAGATTTGGCCTTAAATTCATGACATCTAATTCATGTATTAAATCTTCAAATTTATTAATTTGAGATAAAGTAAAATCTAAATCCCCATCGTATACTTTTGATAAATGAGAAAAAATTCCTTCGATATCTAGAGTTTTTTCCACAGAATTTCTCTCGAAAATTTTACATATATGATTTTTGTCATCAAATCCTATTCTATTCATTCCGGTATTGTATTTTATATGTACTTTTGGAAACCACCCATACTCTTTACTCATAATTATAAGATTATTTAATGAGTATTCATCATGAATAGTAATTGTAATATTATTTTCAACGCAGTATTTAATATTTTCTTCTTCAATATGACCTAAAATCAATATTTCTTGTTTGAATCCATTTTCTCTCAAACGGGATGCTTCTATAACTTTAGCAACACAGAATCTCTCAATTCCATATTCATCAAGAATTTCAGCAAATTCAATTAAACCAATTCCATATGCATTCGCTTTTAATACTGGCGAAATTTTGGACTTGTCTTTAACAATAGATAGAAGCATATTTAAATTGTATAAAAGATTAGCTTTTGAAATTAGCAACTTATTATTGTTATACAGATAATTCATTTTTATTCATTCCCTTATAAGATGTTAAACTGCATTAACCTAACATTCAAATATCTTTTTCCATTTAACAAAGCAATTTAATGCCATATATGCTGTTGTTTCAACTAGGCTTCCAACATCGTCCATCGCTCTTTCCAGTGTCATTGGCTCGTTTATTATATCTAATATTAGATCTATCTCTTGAACAACATTATCGATAGCTGAATTTTCTACTGAACCTACTATTGCTACTACGGGTAAATTGTATTTTTTTGCAATTTTTGCGATACCTATTGGTGCTTTTCCGTATTTTGATTGTATGTCCATTTTACCTTCACCAGTAAAAACTATATCCGATTTTTGTAATTTTGTTTCAATATCAATCATTTCCAAAACTTTTTCTATTCCTTTAGTCATTTTCGCATCAGCAAACGCCATTAATGCAGCTCCCAATCCTCCTGCAGCCCCTGCTCCAGGTGCCATGGAAACATCATATTTGAAAAGTTCTTTGAGCAACTTTCCATAGTTTTTCATCCAAGAATCTACTCGCTCCAATTCTTTAATATCAAGCCCTTTTTGAGGTCCATAGATATAAGTAGCACCGGTCTCTCCACATAGTGGATTAGTAACATCAGATAATAAAAATATTTCTACTGTTGCTAGTCTTTTGTCTAAATTAGATATATCAATTTCAAATAAATCTTCTAAGCCCTGAGCCCCATCTTTAATGAGATTTTTATTTTTATCCATAGGTTTTGCTCCCAATGCTGTAACAAGTCCTAAGCCCCCGTCATTTATAGCTGATCCTCCCAAACCAATGTAAATTGTTTTTGCTCCTATGTCTAAAGCATGTAGAATCATTTGTCCTAATCCAAAACTAGAAGCTATCATAGGATTTAAATCTTCAGTGTTTATTTTATCCAAGCCTAAGGGAGAAGCAGTTTCTATAATTACACCTCCATCATTTAAAATCCCTAGTGTAGCTGTTGTTTGTTTTCTAAAAACGTCATCCACTTCAAAATCTCTAAATTCGCCACCAAGAGCTAAAGTCACAGCCTCAACTGTTCCTTCTCCTCCATCTGCAATAGGCAATTTTGAAACATTAATTTTATATTCAGTTTTTAAGAAACCTCTCTCCATGCTATCTGCAACTTCAATGGATGAAAGGGAGCCTTTGAAAGAATCTGACGCTATTAGAATATTTATTTCTTTCACTTCTTCCTCCAATAATATTTCATGTATTAGCTTAATACTAATACTTATGTTATAAATTATATTTCTCATCAATAATAAATTTTATCTTTTATAATAACTATATGGAGGGTTTGCCCTCCATATAGTTATTATCACTACTACAATAAAATTTATTATATTATTTTAGACGCTTTCTGTATTCTTCTTCAGAGAGACTTATCTCGTTGTTATAAGCAGCTTCTCTCATTTCTTCGAAGTTCACCAATTTATTGTCTAGTTCCATCAACCATTCTTTGTTGAAAGTTCCATCTTCAATTTCTTGGTATCTTTC
>JAAZCH010000444.1 GCA_012513395.1 Tissierellia bacterium | reverse complement strand
GAATACTAAGACAGCCAATGTCCCGAAGAAAGCATACTTATAGAAATAAGCAGCCTTGTTTTCAGCAATTAATCTCTCTTCCACTTCAGGTACATAATCCACCTGATGCCCCCTGACTAAAAGTCTATGAGAGTTTATCATATAAGGAGTGCATGTCAATAGCGTAACGTAATCGTGCCCAGGAACTACCAATAATTCTGAAAAACCCGTAGGCTCTATAACTAAAATTTGGTCCACTTGGTAAGCCAAAGTTCCGCCAATATAGTGAATGTAAAACTTATCTCCCACTACCATTTGATCCAATTGAGAAAACAATCTGGCGTTGGGAAGACCTCTATGTGCAGTTAAAACTGAATGAGTACTGTTTCCACCGACGGGAAGACTCGTTCCCTCCAAATGTCCAATACCTTGTTTGTTGGTAATCGTCCACATTGTCGTCGGATAGCCAGAAAGATTTAAAAGGTTTCCTCCTACTTCACTGTCATACACTTTCACTTCAAACTGATTTTGTGTGTTGACGGTGATTTCTACCCTGTGGTAGGTTTCATTTAATATATATCCTTCTGGTGCTTTCGTCTCCTTCAAAAAGTAAGTACCTTTTGAAAGTCCAGTGAATGTCAGCTCACCGTTATTGTTTACAGCTGTCGGTCCTTGTATCACATTTGTAAGATCCGGCGCTAAAGTAGGCGGTGTTGTGGGAATTGTCCTTGAGCCGTATAAGGTAAACTCTGCGCCAGGTAATGCTGTGTTCGTTCCTTCCTTTATCTTGCGAATTTTAAAGGACGCTGTTTTCGTCATAGTATTTACGACATCATAAGGTCCTTGATTCGTTGGATAAGTTACTGTATAGCCCTGCGGTGTTCCTACTTCTCGTACTCTATACTGAATAGATTTTCCCGTGGAGTCAAACTTAGGCAAGTCCATAAATGTATAAATCCAATTCCCATTTATATCTGCTTGTACAACCTTTGTCGAAACTTGTGTCCAGGTCGTATAAGGATCATTGCTACTTTCCAGAACTACCGTAATGCTAGTTGGTCTATCTTCCGCCGTATCTCCAATCCATGTTTTTACACCTGATACATTTACATAAGCTGTACAAGGTGCCATAGATCCACTTGTAGCATCGGCATACTTCGTTCCGCTCGGATGGTCATTTGCTGTTATTGCCCATTCTGTAAGTCCATAGGTTATACTACTATCAGCGTACTTTGGTATTACGTTTAGCACATAGTTTTTGTAGGTGGATCCAGCGGCCAATTGAGATACAACTATCTTAGGTTCGCCACTTATTCCATTGGGATAAATAAGTGCTAAGGATTCAATACGCCTATCTGAATTAGCTTGTGGGAATGCAATATTGCCCACTTTTTTTGGCGTTCCATAGGTTCCGTCACCCGTCCTTTGTGCTATATATAGTCCGGTACCCCTTACCCCTTCAAGAACTACATTCGCATACGTTGACATTAACAAGTCTCCATTTGGTAACTCCATTACATCCCCTGCAAACCCCCTTTCTGCAGGCAAAATAATCGAACGCACTGCTGCAGGCAAATCTGTATTATTTTTCATAGCATTGATTACTGCCTGTGTGCTATAAATATTTAATGATGTATTATATTCACCACCGGCATATAGCCATTTCCCATCGTTCGAAATTCCCAGTGTATTTCCATAGTGTTCTAGCGTACCGGAAAAGTTCATTAATTTTGTAGAGCTGGTACTAACTAAAGTCTGTCCGGAAGGTTTTGATAAATCATGCATTGTCAAATAGCCTTCCGAACTCATACCTAGTAAATATCGCTTCCCATCTGCCATTGCCACAGGCGTCATTGCAATTCAATACCCGAATGTAGAACCTAAGTTTATCGTTCGTCCTGTCTTTGAACCATTGGGATTGTACTCGTATGCCGTACTAGAGTTAGACATCCAATAGGTTCCGTTGGAGCATGTTCCCACTTGATATCCTTGGTAGTTAGTTACTTTCCATGCGTAGCCGTCCGTATCAGTTTTTTCCATTACTGAATAGTAATTGGGAATCGGTGTTTCTTCAATCGTATATTTAATCGTCCCATGATTTACGTCATACTTTGGTTTATTGTTAAAAGTCAATTGTGTAGCTGTTCCTGACATGGATTTCGTTTCAACTAACTGCCCATCAGCATATAGTTTAAATTCGATTGATGAGAGAGTGGCAGGCTTAGGATCTCCCCAAACTTTATTAACCGTTATATTTTTTGTTACGGCTGCAGGATTTTTCAGTGGATTCAAGAAATCAATCGTCTCAGGTCTCAATAGATAAATCGTCTGTGGAGTCGGATCTATATCGTGGGTAGCGTCAGTGGTCAGTTGTCTAACTGTATATTCGAAATCCTTAGGTAAACCTGAGATTATAATCACTCCGTTTGCATCTGTTGTGAAAATTCTTGTCGTCCCGTTAGGATATGTTAATTCCACCTGTGCTCCGCCAATTCTAACGCGATTGTCACCTTTTTCAAACACATTGATGTAGAGTGTTTGAGTTTCAGCCTTGTTTAAATAAAACATAGCTTCTCTGCAAAACGGAGTTGTTAAATCCGTAAATCCTAGGCTAATATTAGCCCCAGGCCAAGGCCCGTCTCCATAAATATATGGGGCATCATAAGCTTCTATTGTATAGGTACGAGTTATATTTAATCCTGAGAAGTATAATACTCCATTGGCATTTGATGTTGCGTAATACACATTCCCAAGGTTATCAGTTGCTCGAAGTGTCGCTCCGGCAATTACATTTCCCGTAAGGGCTCCATTTTGATCCCTTTCATAAACGGTTACTTTTATAATCGCAGGGTCTAATATGCCTGCTTCCTCCCCAATATAAATATTTTTTACTGTCAATTCTCCAGCTTGGTTCGTTAGAGTTTGTGTAATTGACTTTCCTTCGGACAAGTATCCATTCGGCGCTTTTGTTTGCACTATTGTGTAGGTACCATTTGGCAAATTAGTTAATATCGCTACACCATTAGAATTCGTAGTTACATTATATATTGCGCCATTAGGACCAGTTACTTTAAACTCCGCTCCTGCTAAAAACTTCGTAGCAGTATCGTTGTCGACTGCAGTGATTTTTATTGAACTGACATTTGTAGTACCGGCAGTGTTAAATATAGGTTGATAGAATACTATTCCATCTTGTAAATACTGTTTGGGTTCTATTGGAACATATCCAGTTGGCGCTGCAGTTTGTTCAATAATATAGTTCTTTCCGTCTTCAAGGCCTGTAAATGTAACTTTACCGTCAGCTCCAGTGGTTTTGGCAGTTCCGATAATGTTATAATTTTCATCCTTTATAATAAAAGTCCCACCTGATAAAGGTTTTGTCGTTCCAGTTTCATAAAGAGTGATTTCTAAAGAAGCAAATTGTCCATTTTTTATAGATACTTCTGTTAGAGCTTTGTCTATAGTTACATTAATTGGATCTGCTTTTTTAAATCCTTCTTTTACAGAAGTTTGCTCTATAGTGTAGGATTCCCCATAAGTTAAAGGTGCTCCTGTCCAAGTGATTTTACCGTTAGTATCCGTAGTTCCAGTAGCTATAGTTCCACCATCTGTATTTTTCAAAGCAAAATTCTACCATCTATAGATACATTAGATGGACTGGTTAGAGTTAGTGTCAGCACTAAAGGTACATTTGTAACATTTAGACTTTGTGTTTGAATTGATATAGTTACTATCTGTGGTGCTATAGGCATATAAACTACTGGAGGAGTAATTTCTTCTATGGTATAGGTTTGCCCAATAGTAAATCCTGTTAAGGTTGCGTTTCCGTTAGCATCGGTCGCAGCAGGTCCGCTTATTGTATTCGTTCCTTGTTTTGCTACAAATTGTCCACCTTCCAAATTAGCGTTATTACCTTGAGCTTTTAAATTAATAACAAGCTGCACGTCACTGTTATAGAACTGAAAACTTCTGCTAGTTGGACTAGTTACTCCTGTTAAATCCAATTCCTGTGGTTAAACTACTAAATAATTAGTAGGTGTCGTTATTTGTCGTACTTCGTATTTAACACCGTTTAGTACATTCGAAAAGCTAGCATTTCCATTATCAACTGTTGTTACAGGTCCGTACATCCTCTGTGGATTTGTCCCTGTAGACCAAATCTCAAATACTCCGCCTTGAAGATTTGTTGTTGTATTTGTTTTCTTTAGATTTATATTAACTGTAGAGTATGAATTTTTTATATTATTAAATGTTATAGGGGTCGTTCCGTATTGTAAATCTAATATCTCCTGTGAAGTTACAGTACCTGCTGTATATTCTGTAGGAACTGAAACCTGTTCTATTCTGTAATTATTACCTTTGGTTAATCCTGTAATAGTAACTGAACCGTCAGCAAGGGTCGTGTAGGTGTTTCCAACATAACTTTTTGTAGTTATGTTGTACAATCTATATACAGCACCTTGAATTGGAAAATCACTCTGATCTTGTGATACAATTTTTATTTCAACAGGCTTTAGGGTGTTCGCTATTGATATACCTGTATTAGTTGAACTGATTTCTACAACTTGAGGCGGTTTTCCATCATAGCCTTCTGGCACTACTGTTTCAGTTAGTGTATAGGTTCCTGCAGTCACATTATTAAATACTGCTTTTCCATCTGATCCTGTAGTTATAGGCCCAATTGTAGTCGTTCCTTGTTTAAGAGTGAAACTCGCTCCTGCAAGTGCCGTACCTCCTGCACCAGTTTTGGTAACTGTATAAGTAACGTATGGTGCATAACCTGGGTTTTTTACTGATATGGTAGTTCCTGTTAATGCTTTAGGAAGAGGACGTGTCCATACAGCCGCTGCTGCAGAATTAGAAATTCCATATAGAGTCCTTGGACTTTGACTATAATTATGAATCGCTGGTGTAAATGGTAAAGTAAAGTTTTCAAGAGTAGTATTAGGTCCATTCACTACGTTTGTTCTTATAGTTATCGATATGCTAGCAGCATTTGGTCCATAATATGATGACCAAAAAGTAGCTGTTCGTCCATCTGCAGAAAAATACATATCTCCAGAATTGATTCCATTAGAGCTTATAATGTTAGCCGTTGTAATAGCACTAAACACTGTAGGGATTTTAATTTCTATTACTTGAAATCTAGATGTATTTGCCATGGATACTTGACTGACTGAAAGTGTCCAGTCCACATATTTTCCATCACTAGATGCGATTGCACTCCATGAATATGTTCCATAGCCACTACTAATATTTCCACTATTACCAGGAGTTTCTTGCGTTCCCAATGCCATAGGTGCCATCACGGAACTACTTTCCCTAATCTCTGGACTAACTATTTCTCCTCCATTAAGAACTTCTTCATCAGAT
>JAAZCH010000172.1 GCA_012513395.1 Tissierellia bacterium | reverse complement strand
TTGAGATTCTCCAAATAGAGCACAAATTAAAGCAGTCGCTACTTCTGCAGTTTCATTTTGATCATCTAAAAGTGGATTTACTTCCACAAATTCAATCGAACAAATATTGTCCAACTGAGATGTAAGCTCTAGGGCTATTTTAGCTTCTCTAAAATTCAATCCACCTAAAACTTTTACTCCAGTTCCAGGAGCTACCTTAGGGTCTAGGCAATCCACATCAAAAGATATGTGAATTGCGTCAGTATCCTTAGAAATATATTTCATCGCTTCGTTCATAACTTCTTCAATTCCTAATCTATCTATATCTTGAACTGAAAAAGCTTTTATTCCAAGTTTTCGGATAATTTCTCTTTCTCCTGGATCCAAATCTCTAAGTCCAATATATACAATATTTTCAGGTTTTAAAACACCTCTTGCTTCGCCAACTTCAGAAAGTCTTTTATCTCCCATACCCATTAATGATGCTATTGGCATGCCGTGAATATTTCCCGTAGGAGTAGTAAGTTCGGTATTAATGTCAGCGTGGGCATCGAAATATATTATTCCTGGATTTTCATAATTATTTAAAACTCCCTTTACACTGCCCAATACACTGGAATGATCTCCTCCTAAAATTAAAGGCAATCTATTCCTTTTTAAAATTGCATCTACTATGATAGATAAGTTTTCATTAGCTTCTACCACAATATCCAAATTGTTTAAATTATCTGCTGATTTTTCTAATCTATATCCACCATTGATATTTATATTCCCCAAGTCAGAGACAGAATAATCCATCGCCTCTAATCTATCAATTAAACCAGCTATTCGTATAGCTTCAGGTCCTAGTCGAGTTCCCAATTGACTGGCTCCCATATCTAGGGGTACACCAATTATGGATATTTCTCTTTTTAATCTATTTTTCATTAATCCTCCAAGTAATCTTTTATTACACACGATTAAATTATACCCAATAGAAGAATTTTGTAAATAAATGTAGAAGTTAATTAATAATTAATATTATAATTATAAAGTTTTTTGCCAATAAAAAAGCCTTTATCTGGATTTCCATTCCAAGATAAAGGCTTATAACTTATACTATACTTATTCGTTTTGCATTAAATAATCCACAGCATATTGGGCATAAACTCCTGCTCCATTAGGTAGTGCAGACTCGTCTATATCAAAACATTCGTTGTGATGCGGTAAATCTGTTCCAATTTCCGGATTTTTTGTTCCAACAAAACCAAATACCCCTGGTTTACCATCTTGTAAATAGAAAGAAAAATCTTCCCCACCAGTTGTTTTTATTAATTTTACAACATTTTCTTCTCCAACAATTTTTGCTGCAGATTTCTCAGCAATTGCAGAATGAGAAGCTTCATTAAATGTTGGAAGAACAATTCTATCATAGGAGACATCTACAGTTGCTCCATAAGCTGCTGCAGTATTTTCTACAACTCTTCTCAAATCATCTTCTACACGAGCTCCAACTTCATTGTTAAAATATCTCACAGTACCATCTAGAAGTGCCTCTCCTGCGATAATATTCCATCTAGTTCCACTATGAATTTGTCCAACAGTTACAGTTACTGAATCTAGTGGACTATAAGTTCTAGATACTAATGATTGTATTGCCATAACTATAGCTGAACCTACTACAACTGCGTCAATAGTTTGGTTTGGAAGAGAACCATGTCCAGATTTTCCATGAACAGTAATCTCGAATTTATCTGCTGCT
>JAAZCH010000171.1 GCA_012513395.1 Tissierellia bacterium | reverse complement strand
ACAGCAATATCGTTGCTATTAGCCTCTTTTACAATATATGACCATCTACAATGTTCTTGTAAATAAAAAACATTCTTGGCTAGATAAAAAGATTTCTTTTCTAAAAAGGCTGGTATATCACCATACTCCTCTTTAAGTTCCTTACGTCTTTTTTCAAATTTATCTCCAGCAAATTTTATAAATACAAGGCCTATAACAGCATCCCTATTTTTTTCTGTTCCACCAGCACCCCGTAGTGCATTTCTACAATTAAATAATATCGATTCTAAAGTTTGTCCATTTTCTTGCTTATTATTTTTAGACATAAATTATCTCCCTTGTTTTGTATTTTCTAATTAGTTAATTCAATTTTATCTCCATTCGGTAAAGTGAATGATTGCTCATAAATTATACCTAATATATTAGCTATTTTTTTAAGGTCTTTTTCTCCAACTGTCCCTCTTTTTAATTTGGCATTGAAGTTCTGAGGTGAATAACCTATCCGCCTTGCAAGTTCAGAAACACTAATCCCCATCCTAACACACAAGACTTTTATTTGTTCTGCTGTATCCATAAGACACCTCCATAATCATCTTATTTTATATTATAAATGATTTAGTTTATATGTTCAACAAACAAGTTTTAAAACACTCTGACTTTTATATTATCTCATATATATTACTCCGATAATTTCTATTAAGATAAAACTAGAAGTTTGCATGAAAAAAGGCCAGGCTAGAGCCTGTGCCACATTCAGTGATTATTTGTCTTATAAATCCTTAATATCAGTAATATCTATTTACAATTACAGCTTTTTAAAATCAAGTTATATATATTTTAAGCACTAACTTATGTAGGATTTAATATAATAACTCTATCATTCTTTCTATAACCGGCATAATCTGGCCGTTAGAGTACCTCTCCTCAAATGATCCATTAGAGAAATAATCTTCTCTTAAAAGCATAGTTAGGAGTGCAGTACAAAGTTCATAGTCAGAATTTGATAAACGACTCAATTCAATATCAACATTTATAGGTGCTGTCGTCATGTAATCTTTATAATTTGATTCATAGTCTCCAATTTCTTCTAAGGTTGAGTAGTATTTATCTATAGATATTTCCTCATTATTTTGAACTAATTCCTTCAATTTTTCTTTCTTTTCTTCATTATTCAATATTGACACCCCCTTTAGTTGCTGTTATATCCAAAGTTCCTAGTTTGTAATACTTCTTTCCACCATGATTCTCTTTCTAATATTATAAGGTCATCTACTTTAGCATTGTAATTTTCAAGAATAGAATAATGGAAGTTTGTTTTTATATAATCGAATCCTTTGCTATTAACTAATTCTATCAGTTCTTTATTCCCACCATGACCATTTTCTATGTAGCTCCTCCATCGTTGAAGTAGCATTCCATAATCACTTGTAGCAGAGCCAACATACATCTTTCCATTAGTTATATCTGTTAGCAAATATACTGCCTTTTGATTTTCCAAAGCTGCAAGCCAATCATTTTTACCGTATTTAATTATTGTTTTCAACTGTTTATATGATAATCTAACCTTATCATAGCCCGGAAAATCTTCACCACCATATAATGCTGATAAAATAGATTTTACTCTACTTTCTTCTATATACTTAGAAAGATTAAAAGTATAACGAGCAAAAGTATTACCTTTAACAAGTTGAATAACTAGCCTACCAAAATAGGGCTTATATTTATCAATAATTTTTGCCTTTGCAAATGTATTTTCTGGAACATCAATAATTTCTGCAGCTGATGTGAAAAGCCATTCATTATCTCTTAATCTTACAAAACTAAATACCCATTGACCTGGTCTAAAATTTCTTTGATTGCCATACCAACCCCAATAACCACATTCTGGGCAAGTTCCGTTTTCTTTATCCTTTTCATCACAATAAAGCCAAAGGTCAATGTATGATTCTCCACCTACTCCAGCTTGCATATTGAGTTCTATTTTACTGTTATTAATTTCTTCATCAGTTAGACCAAGGATATTATTTAGTTTTATGTAGTTCATAGCATCAAACCTTCCTTCGGTATATATTAAATTCTATCTTCAGCATCGCTTACTTCAATATTTGTATTACCGCCCAGTGCAGAAGATAATCCAGCTACTACTAATCCAACTGCCGCTAAACCTAACCCACTCATAATTGCAATAAACTTTTTATTCTCTGAATCCTTTTCACTCATCATTTTAGAAACTTCAAGCATTTTATCTATTATATATTTTCTTTCTTCAAATGAAAGCTCCTCATTTTCCAGTTGTTTTTGCAAAGTTTCAATTGTCACCTTACATACTGAATAATATGATTCAACACTTTCTTTATTTGTTTCTAAGCCTTTATCCAGTGTATCTTTATACTCTTTAAGCATCTCTTTTGCTGTATTTGAAAACTCTGGAAATTGCTCTATCGCCTTTTTAGCTACCTCTGGATCCATTTTATCTAACATAGAGGCCATAGTTATTACCTTATCTTTTGTGAGATTCCTAAAATTCTCAATATTAAGCTTTTTTAAGACCTTTTGTTCCGTTAATAATTTACTCATGGCACTTTACCTCCTTTCAAATTTTCATGTACTATTAAATTGGAACTCATTAATCAATTAAAATAGTCAGATTTTCTTGCTTTTCAACACTACATATCTCTAGAAACAATTTCCTTTGGGATAATTAAATTATATCAATTTCTGCAATCTTATTGGACGAGAAGCCTTTTCATTGTTTTATATTTTCTAATTAGTTGATTCAATTTTATTTTCATTCAGTAAATTGAATGATTGTCCATAAGTTATATCTAATATATCGGCTATTTTTTTAAATCTTTTCCTCCAACTGTCCCTCTTTTTAATTTGGCATTTAAAATCTAAGACGAATGACCTATCCACCTTACAAGTTCAAAAATACTAATCCTTATTCTTACACATAGGACTTATACTTATTCTGCTGTGTCCATTAGACACTCCATAATCATCTTACTTTATATTCTAAATGATATAGTTTATATATTCAACAAACAAGTTTTAATAACAATCTAATTTTTATATTATCCCATAGATATTGTCTAAAAACTTTATTAAGAAAAATAAAAAAAGAAGGGCTGGCCGAAGCCTGCCCCATATCTATTACTTGCTTATATTACTGCTATTGTATTTCCCTATCATTCTT
>JAAZCH010000170.1 GCA_012513395.1 Tissierellia bacterium | reverse complement strand
GAATATGCTATCGCTCAATTTGCTTCATTAGAAGGCAGACAAGCTGGGGAGTTCTATACTCCATCAAGTATAGTTCAAACCCTAGTAGAGATACTAGAACCCTACGAAGGCCGTGTCTACGACCCTTGTTGTGGAGCTGGAGGAATGTTCGTTCAATCTGCAAAATTCGTAGAAAGCCATCAAGGAAGAGTCAATGATCTTTCTATCTATGGTCAAGAGTCCAACGCCAATACATGGAAGCTAGCACAAATGAATTTAGCTATCCATGGACTGGAAGGAGACTTAGGTCAAGGTGCTGCAGATACCTTTTTTGAAGATCAACATCCATCTATGAGAGCAGATTTTATTTTAGCAAATCCACCATTTAACTTAAAGGATTGGGGAGGAGATAAGCTAATCGAAGATGCCAGATGGAAATACGGAATCCCACCAGAAGGAAATGCCAACTATGCTTGGATGCAACATATGATCTATCACTTATCCCCTAGAGGAAAAATGGGTCTTGTATTAGCTAATGGTTCTCTATCAACATCGGGAAAAGAAGGTGAAATTAGAGAAAATATAGTAAGAGATGATTTGGTAGAGTGTATTATCGCTATGCCAGATAGATTATTCTACTCCACAGGTATCTCAGTTTCATTATGGATATTTAATAAAGATAAAAAACAAAAAGATAAAGTCCTATTTTTAGATGGAAGAAGTATAGGACATATGGTAGATAGAGCTCATAGAGACTTGTCCCAAGAGGATATCAAAAAAATAGCAGATACCTATAAGAAATATACAAAAGGTGAGGATGTAGAAGAGTTAGGCTATGCCCATGTAGCAGAATTAAAAGAAATAGAAGAGAATAATTTTGTTTTAACTCCAGGACGATATGTAGGTCTGGAAGAAGTAGAAGACGACGGAGAACCTTTCGATGAAAAGATGGAAAGATTAACCAATGAGCTAGGAGAGCTTTTTGTAGAATCTAATAAACTAGAAGAATTAATCAAAGAGCAGTTAGGAGAGATTGGTTATGGAGTATAATTTATTAGGCAACATATCTGAGCTGAGAAATGAAAATATCAAAGATAATTTAGATAAAGACTTAATTTATGTGACTACCGCTCACTTATTGCCTGATAAAAATGGAATTAGCTCTTCATTAGAAACTTCACTTAATAAGTCTGGAAAAAAATTTTATAAAGGAGATATATTAGTATCTAATATCAGACCCTATTTTAAAAAGATTTGGAAAGCAAAGTCAGCAGGTATAACATCTAATGATGTTTTAATTTTAAAACCAACAAATGATATAGACACAGATTATTTATACTATATATTGTCACAAGATGTTTTTTTTGACTATGCGACAAAAACATCTAAAGGTACAAAAATGCCTAGAGGAGATAGAAAAGCGTTAAAACGATTTAAGGTATTTGTTCCAGATAAATTTAATCAAAAACGTATAACTAGGTTCCTCCTTTCTCTAGACAACAAAATCGAAACCAATAACAAAATTATAACCAACTTAGAGGAGCAAGCCCAAGCCATTTTCAAATCATGGTTTGTAGATTTCGAACCATTCCAAGATGGAGAGTTTATTGAAAGTGAATTAGGACTAATACCAAAGGGGTGGGAGGTGGCGAAGTTAGGTAAATCAAAGTTAGGAAAATTAATAACTTCTGGAATTGATGAGTTTGAAGATCAAAAAATATATATAGCGACAGCAGACATTTCGGATGCAAATATAATAAATAATTCTACCATGATAACTTATAAAAAACGTCCTAGTAGGGCAAATATGCAACCAAATCCTTTATCGGTATGGTTCGCTAAAATGAAAGATAGTAGAAAGCTAATACTAGTAAATGATTTAGATAAATATATTTTAGAAAACATGATTTTTTCTACCGGTTTTGCAGGGATAAAAGCTAACACAAATTCAGTATTTTTCTTATGGACATATCTTATAAGTGATGAATTTGATAGAGTTAAAAATTCGTATTGTCAAGGAACAACTATGCAAGCTATAAATAATTCTAATATAAATAAAATTTTGATTACGATGCCAACTGACAAAGTATTGAAAAAATTTTCTACCCTAGTAAAACCAATGTTTGATTTAATTTCTAGATTAAAATACGAAAACCAAAAGCTAGCCGAAATTCGTGACACTCTTCTACCTAAACTAATGTCAGGAGAGATAGATGTCAGTGGTATTAAAATAGATAATGAGGGAGAAATCAATGAATGAAATATATATTGAAGATGGATTTGAAAAGCTTTTTATTAATTACATTCAAGATTTAGGCTACAGCTATGTTCCCCATCAAAAAATAGTTAGAGATAGCATGAAGGCTGTTATTGCTTCGGAGATTTTGAAAGATTCTCTTTATAGAATTAATCCATATCTAAGTGAAGAGATTATAGATTTGGCTATCAATAAGATTAAGTACATAGATGCTGGGCTTTTAGTGAATCGAAATGAAAGTTTCTTCGAATATCTTCAAGATGGAATAGAAGTATCTTTTTATAAAAATAATATGCAAAAAACTAAAAGAGTTTATTTAGTTGATTATGAAAATATTGAAAATAATTCTTTTATTGTTACAAATCAATTAACCATTATAGGAAAAGATACGAAAAGACCAGATGTTATCATTTATATCAATGGGCTTCCTTTAGTAGTTATAGAGCTGAAATCTATGACAGCCGAAAGTGCAGATATAACTAATGCATACAGGCAAATTAAAAACTATCAGTACGATATCGAAGAGTTATTTGTTTATAATGCTTTCAATATTATTTCTGACTTTACGACGACACAGCTGGGTACCATCACTGCGGGGAATTCTTGGTATAAAGAGTGGAAATCTGTAGATGGTTCCTATGAGTCGACGATTTATGCAGACTATAAAACTCTTATTGAGGGTGTCTTAGACAAGGGAAGATTTTTGGACATTATAAAAAACTTTATATTCTTTGAGCACAAAGATGAAGGCACGAGCAAAATACTGGCTCAGTATCATCAATATTTTGCTGTTCACAAGGCGGTAAAGTCTACAAAGAATGCCATCAAACAAGGTCATGGAAGAGGTGGGGTATTTTGGCATACTCAAGGTTCGGGAAAATCTTTATCCATGATATTTTATACGGCTTATTTGATTAAAGAATTGCGTAATCCAACTTTTGTAGTTCTTACTGACAGAAATGATTTGGACGATCAATTATATGGCCAATTTTCTAGGGCTCAAAAATTTCTAAGACAAGAGCCTATACAGGCTGAGTCGAGAAAAAATCTAAATGAATTATTGGACAACAGAACTTCTAATGGTATTTTCTTTTCCACTATGCAAAAATTCGCTGAGTCTGAAGAGGCTTTGACTAGTAGAAATGACGTCATTGTTATAGCCGATGAGGCCCATCGTTCTCAATATGGGCTAAGGGAGAAAATTTCTAAAGATGGAAAGGTCCAATCTGGCATGGCAAGATTAGTTAGAAATTCTTTACCTAATGCTACATATATCGGTTTTACTGGAACACCTTTAAGTATAAACGACAAGGACACCCAAGAAATATTTGGTGAATATATTGATGTTTATGATATGAGCCAATCTGTTGAAGATGGAGCAACAAAACCTGTTTATTATGAGAATAGAGTAATAAATTTGGGATTGAAAGAAGAAATTTTAAAAGAAATAGATGCTAAATATGAAGAACTGTCCGAAAATTCCAATGAGATGGATATCGAAAAAAGCAAACAGGAATTAAGCAGACTGGAACAAATTATCGGTTCTGATGAAGCTATAGAAACTCTAGTCAATGATATAGTTTCTCACTATCAGGAAAATAGAGAACATCTCTTAACTGGAAAAGCAATGATCGTTGCTTATAACAGAAAAATTGCTGTAGATATTTATAGAAAAATCTTAAAGCTTAGGCCTGAGTGGAATGAAAAGGTTCAGGTTGTGGTAACGGGAAACAATAATGATCCTGAGGATTGGAAAAAAATCATTGGTACTAAGTCAGATAAAGAAGAACTGGCTAAAAGGTTTAAGGATGACAATGACCCATTCAAAATTGCTATTGTTGTGGATATGTGGCTTACAGGTTTTGATGTTCCTAGTTTGGCTACGATGTATATCTACAAACCTATGAAAGGGCATAATCTAATGCAAGCAATTGCAAGGGTAAATCGTGTCTTTAGGGATAAAGAGGGTGGACTTGTAGTAGATTATATCGGAATAGCAAGAGCTTTGAAAGAGGCCATGAGAGATTATACCAAGAATGACCAGAAAGCCATTGATAATTCCAACATTAGAGATTCTGCTTATCCAATGTTTCAAGAAAAACTTGAGGTATGTAGAAATGTGTTTTTCTATAATTTCAACTATTCTCATATTTTCTCAAAGGACATCAATAATGCAAGATTAGCAGATTTAATCATAGAAGGATTGAATCATGCATTAACATTTCATGAGAAAAAACAAAATGAGTTTAAGAAAGAATCCTATGCTCTAAAACAAGCACACACTCTCTGTTCCTCTCTATCTACGGAAAAGGAACAAAGGGAAGCAGCATATTTCGAAGCCATTCGAACTAGTATGAATCGAATTACTTCTCCTGGAAAACTCAAAAAGGAAGATATCAACAAACAGATTGGGGCGCTGATAGAGCAATCTATTCATAGTAGTGGAGTAATTAATTTATTCCATGATTTTGAAAAAGGCTTTAGTTTGTTCGAACCTCATTTTATTGAAAAGATTGAGAAAATGGAGCAGAAAAATCTTAGTATAGAGCTATTAAACAAATTACTTCATGATGAAATAAGGACTTTTTCTAGAGGAGATTTAGTTAAAGGAAAAGAGTTTTCTGAAAGACTTAAAAGCATTATGAAGCGATATAGAGAAAGTATGGTTGATAATGCGGAAAGCTTAGATCAGTTCATTGGTTTAATAGGAGAAGAATCTGGAGACTACAATCTGGGGGCTATAAGACAAGCATTACTCAATCTTGCTAAGGATATTGTAAAGCTGGATGAAGAAAACAAAGCACTTGGATTAAGTAAGGAAGAACTAGCCTTCTACCATGCTATTAGTAAGCCTGAAAATATATCTGACTTTTATACTAATGAAGAACTGATAGCTTTTACTCAAGATTTAACAAAAACTATTTCAAAAGAAATGACTTCAGATTGGATGATGAGAGAATCTGGAAGAGCTAATATGAGAAGAACTGTTAAGAGATTGTTGGCTAAATACAAATATCCAAAAGATAAACAGTATAAAATTATTGAGTTGATAGTTGAACAGGCCGAGTATTTTGAACAGATAGTGGGTGCATAGGAATAATAAGTAGTCGCATAATATATTGCACATAATATGGAGACCTTTGTTTTTCTATCATGACAGATTAATGTTGGTATTCGTTTATGGATTTGTAGATTAGTTTGAGGAATGTAAAGGAAAAAAGGTGTTAGTATAAAAATAGTTTGTATATCATCATATCCTGATTGCCTAACACGGGACATATCGCTTTTGTCGTTCTATTTCCTTGAATATAACATTTTTATGTTGTGTAATATTTTTTAGGATTATGCTTTTTGAATATGTCCCCTACGAGGTGATATTGCCTAACATAGTCTTAGGATTGGCAATGTAAATTGATTTCTAGCATAAATATAGTCCGCATTTTATCTTTTTAGAAATAAACTACCTAGAGTATTGCAAATTCCATGAAATACCATGGAGTTTGTAATACTTTTTGCTTTATATGCTATAATTCCTAGCATTATTGCCATTATCGGATGAATTATCCAAAAGT
>JAAZCH010000169.1 GCA_012513395.1 Tissierellia bacterium | reverse complement strand
TTGATATTCTTCGATTAGCATCCTTGCTATCTTACTCATCTTTGTCTCGGGTCTTTTCCTTGCCATAAAAATTCCTCCTGATTAAGTTTATTCTATCTTAATCAGGAGGAACTTCATACACAAACTATTTTACAGTCTCTTCACATCAGTTTTGTACTTTTAGCCTGCTTTTCTTATTTCCCTTTTTTATGAGATTTAATACCAACCTCTAAGTTTCATTGTATCTGCGACTTTCTTAACAGAGAATAAATATGCTGCTTCTCTCATAGTCGAATTATACTCTTCTTTTATGTTCCATATGTTGTTAAATGCTTCTACCATAGCTTTTTCTTGCTTTTCTATTACTTCTTCTTCTGACCAATAATATCCATATAGATTTTGTACCCATTCGAAATAAGATACTGTAACTCCACCCGAATTTGTTAAAACGTCTGGCATTACTGGTATGTTTCTTTTATTTAGTATGGTATCTGCTTCTGGGGTTACTGGCCCGTTTGCTGCTTCACAGATTAGTTTTACATTTACTTTTTCTGCTACGTCTGCATTTACTGCATTTTCTAGGGCTGCTGGTACTAGGACGTCCGCTTCTATTTCCCAAAATTCTTCTAGACTTAGTACTTGTGCTTTTTCGTAGTTTCTAAAGTTCTTATTACCTTTTGTATAAAAGTGATCGTATAGGTCATCAAAGTCTAGACCTTCTTCGTTATAGATGGCGTAGGTGCCTTCTTTTGGTTCCCATTCGCCTATTGCTATTACTTTGGCTCCTTGTAATTCAAGATTTTTGACTGTAGCATGTCCTACGTTTCCAAATCCTTGCACCAATACTTTTGCGCCTTTTAAATCTACACCAAACTTGCTTGCAGCTTCCCTTGTTATTACACCTACTCCAAATCCTGTTGATTCATTTCGTCCTAAGGATCCGCCCCAGTCTACTGGCTTTCCTGTGATTACGCCGATTTCTTGACTTCCTTTTAGTTTTACGTATTCGTCTACCATCCATGCCATAATTTGACCGTTTGTGTTTACGTCTGGTGCGGGTATGTCTATTTTCTCTCCTAAGTATTTATGAAGTCCTTGAATGTATCCTCTGGATAGTCTTTCTATTTCTCCTTGGGAAAGTTCTCTTGGATCTACTGTGATTCCACCTTTTGCTCCGCCGTATGGTATTCCTACTATACCACATTTTAGTGTCATCCAAATTGATAATGCTTTGACTTCATCTGCATTTACGTCTGGATGGAATCTTATTCCTCCTTTTCCTGGTCCTACCGCTTCGTTGTGTAGAGATCTGTATCCTTTGAAGGTTTTTAACTCTCCATTATCCATTCTTACTGGTATGGAAATTTCTATAATTCTTTGTGGTTCTTTTAATAGTTCATATACTGCTGGTTCTAATCCTAGCGTGTCACACGCAGATTTTATTTTAGCTTGGGCACTTTGTAATGGGTTTAAATTATCTTTTGTCATAGTCTTTTCTCCTTATTATATTAATTAAATTAATTTCTTGCTAATCTTTCGTTTACTTGAGCTGCTACTCTTTCCGAAATATATTCTTGCGCTTCCTCTGCACCAGCACCTATGTGGCAAGTTAAAATAAATTCATCTAGATCTAAAAGTTTTTTGTCTTCTTCTTTTGGAGGTTCATTTTCCAATACATCAAAAGCCGCTCTCTTTATTTGGCCTGATTTTAAATTTTCATATAGAGCTTTTTCTTCTACGATTCCGCCACGGCCTAAATTGAAAATGTAACTACCTGGTTTCATCATTTTTAGCTTCGCATCATCTATCATGTGATAGGTTTCATCTGTTAATGGGGAATGTATGCTTAAAATATCTGCTTGTTTAATCACATCATCTAATTCTAAAAGCTGTACACCAATTTTAGCGGCTATTTCTTTTGGTAAATATGGATCGTATGCAACTACAGTTGCACCAAAAGCTTGGCAAAGTTCTGCTACTCTAAATCCAATTTTGCCCAAAGCTAAGATTCCTACAGTCTTACCATTAATAGTGTTTCCTGGATATCCCGGTTTATCCCACTTTCCTGATTTAACATCTACAGCACATCTATTCAAATCTCTAAGCGTCATTAACATCAAACCTATTGTAAGTTCTGCTACTGATTGAATACTTCCGTCTGGAACATTGTAGATTTCTATGTCTTTGGATTTCGCATAATCAACGTCAATATGGTTCAAGCCAATCCCTGCCATTGCTATACATTTCAACTTAACTGCCTTATCTAAGACTTCTTTGTCTATTGGAGTATCCGCTCTAACGACCAGCGCATCAAAGTCTTCAATTATTTCCAAAAGTTTTTCTCTTTCTATCCCTTGATAATATTCTACATCATGATATTTCTTAAGTTCTTCTATTCCGGTACTGTGAATCTTTTCTGTTATTAATATTTTCATTTTTTTGTTCCTCTTTCTTCTTAACTAATTCCTACTAAATTGTAGAAAAATGTAATTATAGCAGCGTTTGTAAAGTTACTGAACAAACCACCTACTACTGGTACTATAAAGAATGCTATTTTAGAATAATGATACTTTTCACTTACTGATTGCATATTTGCCATGGATACAGGTACTGCTCCTAACCCAAATCCAATATGCCCTGCTACCATTAATGCCGAATCATAATCTTTACCTGTTAATCTATATGTCAATAGTATAACGAACGGTACTATTAATATTACTTGTGAGAATAACAGAATCATAAGTGGCCCTGCTAAATCAATCAATTGCCATAATTCCATCGTCATTACCGCTGATGAAACGAACATACTCAAGCACACATTCCCCATCATCTCTACTTCTTGAGTTGGAAGAACTTTACCTTTTTTACCTAACCATAAGTCGTAAACATTTCTTATAAATAGACCTCCAACCATACCCCATACGTGAATTGGAATACTTACGCCTGGAAGTATTTTTGTATTAACATCTCTTAAAAATGCTCCGATACCTACTGCAACAAAAAGTAATAAGAAACTTGTAGAAATTCTTTCCCCTTCAAGTTCGATAATCTTACTTGCCTCAGCTTCTTGTTCAGCCATCAGCTTTGCTAAATTTTCGTCTTCAATTTTATCAGGATCATATCCCACATCTAGTTTATTTCGTCTGATTAACCAGTTTGCAACAGGTCCACCAACTATCGAGCCACAAATGAGCCCGAATGTTGCCGATGCCATAGCCACTGCTAATGCTCCTGTTACTCCTGCAGCTTCCGCAACTGGTCCAAAGCTACCTGCATTACCATGACCACCAGTCAGAGGTATTGAACCTGTCATAAGTGCCAATTTAGGATCTACTCCAACTATAGGACCTAAGCCTACTGCTAATACATTTTGCAAAAATGCAAGTAGTGCAGCAAGGAAAATAAATATAACTACTTTCTTTCCAGCTCTTCTCATAAATGGAATACTGGCTTCAAAACCAGTTGCAGCAAAGAAAATGTTCATAAATAACGTTTGCAAAGTAGTATCAAATTTAAATGTTACAACACCTTTTATGTGAAGTACTGCTGCAACAATTGAAAATATTAAACCACCAATTACTGGCCCTGGAATACACCACCTTTTCAAAAACTCTATACGATTTCTAATGCCGTTACCTATGTAGAGTAATACAATTGCAAGTAACATCGTTTTTACCATATTAAATTCTAATATCATATTGCTTTCTCCTTTTTAATTTGTATCTTCTATAATA
>JAAZCH010000168.1 GCA_012513395.1 Tissierellia bacterium | reverse complement strand
GAAGATAAGGCTAAATACGATGCATTGACAGATGAAGAAAAAGCAATGCTTGCAGATGTTACAACTTCTGCTACTATGAGCTTAAATGACAGCCATGGAGATATTGTTTCTGCAATAAAAAACGCATATGAGAATAGAAAGCCATTACAAATAGAATCAGCAGCGGCACAAGGTTTGGGAATAGGCAGTTATCCAAGAGTAGGACCTGGTAAAGACGATAAAGAAACTCCAGTGTTTAGCATAAATCAAATATTTGCAAACACTTTATTTGATAAAGATGGTAAAATTGTAGCTTTAAAGGTAGACCAATTGGAAATAGCAACTCCTAATTATGATGGAGATGGCATGCCTCATTTCAGTGGATGGCCAGGACAAGGTGGATACAATTATGACGAAAACCACGACGGCACAGTAGATGGACTAACTGAAGACACTGAAGAAAACTTTTTTGCAGAGATTGCAGGCTGGATGACTAAAAGAGAACGTGGAGATGCTTATAGAATGGGCAGTGGAACATGGACTCAACAAATGGATAAGTTTGAAGAAGTATTCATCGGCATGACTGTAGAAGAAGTGGAAGAATGGTTTGACAAATATACCTCTGATCTAAATGGAAGACCGCTTAAAGATGGTTCCGATAAGGAAGAGGATAAGGCAAAATACGATGCACTTACTGATGAAGAAAAAGCAATGCTTGCAGATGTTACAACATCGGCTACAATGAGCTTAAATGATAGCCATGGTAATATAATAGAAGCTATTAGAAAATCTTACGAAAATAGGGTAGTAATAGATTTGCAAGTACAATAAAAGTATATTAAAGCCTGTGATAGAGTTTTATAGATTAATCTAATGAACTTTATCCAGGTTTTTTATATTTTATATGATAAAATATATTCAAAGACATAGTATGAATATCTAACAAAAGGGTGATTTTATGATACTTAAAGCTTATGTAGTGCCTCATCCTCCTATAATTTTATCAGAGGTGGGTAAAGGAGAAGAAAAAAAGATTCAAAAGACGATAGAATCTATGGAAAAGATTGCAAAAGAAATTGCAGAAATAAAACCTGACACGATAATAATTACATCACCTCATGCTCCAGCATTTAGGGATGGATTCTATCTAGGTAAGGGAGAAAATTTAATAGGAAGTTTAAGCCAATTTGGAGTATTTAATGTTAGAGAAGAAGTAGAAGTAGATACTGAATTAGCTAAAGAAATTGGCGAACTTAATACGAAATTGCCTTTAGTGTATTCTGAAAGATATGACGATGGACTGGATCACGGAAGTTTAATTCCTATAAGATTTATACATAAAAAATACAAAGATTTTAAAATTTTACTGATTGGTCTATCAGGATTAACAGATGAAGCGCATTTCAAGCTTGGACAGTTGATTGAAAGAGCGATTACAAATTTGGATAGAAAAGTAGTGTTCATAGCATCAGGGGATTTATCTCATGTACTTAAAGCAGATGGACCTTATGGATTCGAAAAGGAAGGGCCTGAATTTGATGAAATGATTATAGACATTCTTTCTCGAGGAGCATTTGAAGAATTATTTGAAATTCCTATAGAAATAAGTGAAAACGCAGCTCAATGCGGTTTAAAATCTTTTCAGATACTAGCAGGAGCTCTTGAATCTTATAATATAGATAGCACATTGTATTCATATGAAGGACCCTTTGGGGTGGGATATGGATTATTGGGATTTGACTTGCATAAAGGTGAAGATCCTTATATAAAATTAGCCAAAGAAACAATTTTTGAATATATTATAAACGGAAATATAATTTCTCCTCCAAGTGATTTACCAAAAGAGATGGTAGAAAATACTGCAGGGACTTTTGTTACTCTCCACAAAAACGGAGAGTTACGTGGATGTATAGGAACGATAAATCCTACAAAAAAATCCGTCGCAGAGGAGATAATTAATAATGCCATATCTTCTGCAACTCGAGACCCCAGGTTTCCAACGGTTCAAGAATCGGAATTGGAAGACTTGGAAATAAGTGTAGATGTATTACGACCGTCTGAAATTATAGAAGACATATCACAGTTGGATACTAAGAAATACGGAGTAATGGTAACAAGTGAATATAAAAAAGGACTTCTCCTTCCAAATATAGAGGGAATTGATACGCCAGAAATGCAAGTGGAAATAGCCCTTAGAAAAGCTGGAATTAGATCCGGGGAAAAGTTTACTATGGAACGATTTGAAGTGATTCGCCATGAATAATACAATCACTTGCGATTTATGCCCAAGATATTGCACATTAAAAGAAGGTGCTATAGGTTTTTGTAATGCAAGAAAAAATGTAAATGGTAAAATCCTCTCCCTTAATTATGGCAAACTATTGTCCTTAGTTTTGGATCCAATAGAGAAAAAACCATTAGCATACTATAAACCTGGCAGCATGATACTTTCAGTTGGAACTTTCGGCTGTAATATGAACTGCCAATTTTGCCAAAATTACGAAATAGCAAGGGCAAAAGAAACGGATTACAGAACCTATGATGTATCTAGTGAAGATCTAATAAAAATTGCAATTGATAAAAAGCAAGAGGGAAATATTGGAATTGCATTTACTTATAATGAACCGCTAGTTGGATTTGAATACGTTTTGGATACTTCGAAATTAGCAAAAGCTAATGACCTAGATGCAGTAGTAGTGACTAATGGACAGATTAATGAAAACTATTTAAAAGAATTGCTACCTTTTATAAGTGCTTGGAATATCGATTTAAAAAGTTTTTCAGAAGAAGGATATAAAAAGCTAGGCGGAGACTTTAAAACAACTTTAAAAACTATAGAACTAACCAGTAAAACCTCCCATATAGAAGTGACTACTTTAGTAGTGCCTGGAATTTCAGATGATTTAAATCTCATGGAAGAAGAAGCAAAATTTTTAGCAAGTTTAGATAAAAATATCCCCCTTCACATTAATAGATACATTCCTAGATACAAATACAATGAGCCAGCTACGGATATTAAACTATTATTAGAAATGGAAGAAATTGCAAAAGAATATTTAAATAGAGTTAGCATAGGAAATATTTAAATTATACTTAGAATTGGGTATCTATTAAATCTAAAACTTTAAGATTAGGGTGATTGTAATGTATGAGGCTAAAACCAGGGAAACCGATAAGAATGTAATAGAATTTATAGAAAAAATTGACCATCCCAGAAAGAAACAGGATGCATATGCTTTACTGGATATATTTGAAGAAGTTACTGGGTACGAAGGCAAGATATGGGGTGATAGCATTATTGGATTCGGATCCTATCACTACAAATATGCCACTGGCCATGAAGGGGATGCACCTCTTGTAGGTTTTTCTCCTAGAAAAGCCAAGATTAGTCTTTATTTAGCAACGGGTGATCCAGATAGAGAAAAGCTTTTAGAAAAATTTGGAAAGCATACAAGTGGCAAGGCGTGCGTCTATGTAAATAAATTAAGCGATATAGACTTGGATATATTAAGGAAACTAATAATTCATTCAATTGAATTTTTAAATAAGACTTATACAAAATAGCAAACAAATTGTCAATCAGAATGTAACAAAGGTCTTCATATCACTCTTTTTCGAGTAAATAAAACATCAAATAACAGGGTAGTGAGTAAAGCTACCCTGTTATTTGATGTTTTGCTTATGAAATTCTTTTTCTAGCGGCAATCTTTAAATCTTCTCTATCAAAAATTTTATACAATTCATTCGCAGAATATGTCAATTTAACAGTATGAACATCAGTGGATTTGATAGCTTCGGCAATTATGCTATCAAATGTCATCTCATCTGAAACTTTAATCTTTGAAAAATTTAAATAATCCAATGTCATCAGGTGAGTAATCATACAAGTAGTGAAAACGTCAATTGCATTTTCATAATCTTTGAAATACTTTTCTAAAACAGTAAGTGCCTGTAATCCAGTGATGCAGTGAAGGATGAGTATATTTCCCTTTCCTTGGGAGTTAATGAAACTAGAAACTGTTAAATTTAAAAGTGCATTTAGCTTTTCTTCACTAGTTCCCTTTACAACAAAACCATTTTTCATATATTCTTCACTATCATACAAAGCTTTCATCTTCTGTCCTGTAGATTCCATATCTGAAATAAGTTTTTTTATTCCACTGTGACTTTTTAGATTTTCCATTTCAGAAACTATATTTTTTCCATCTATTCTTCTGGTAAATAATCCACCTTCTCTGTATGCAGTTATATAATAAGCTAAAGCTCTCTTCACTTCATCAATATAATCTTTGTCCTTTTCGTATCCAGCTACGGAAAAGCTGAGTCTAATTAAAGTATGAAAAAGTCCTGATGACATTCCCAAGATAAAAGTGTTAAGAACATGGGAAATATAATCTTCTACATTATCTTCGTCGATTATTTCATCTAAATACTTTAGAGTTGAAGCATACAATTCTCTTTTTCCCAATACTTCTTCTAAATTATCTACAGTTCTACTGTCATCTCCTATGGGGTCTATTGAAGATTTTTTGAAAAAATTTTTTGAATATTCTGCTGTTTTCTCTATACTATCAGTCATAGAATATATTGCGTACTGACCCATGGGAAGATGATTAACAAATTGTCCCATATAAGGTGAATAATCTTTGGCATACTGATTAACAATTGTCGATATTTTCATTTTGTCACCCCTTAATAAGATTTGTATTTAAGGTATACCCCTTATCTTTTAAAATTATACAGGAATATATGAGTCTAGATCCTTTCGATTATAGGGTGACTTTTTTAAAAACTTTTCCATAGCTTTTATGGAATCCATACCAAATTCCTTATGATTTTTGCCATAAATCTCTGGAACCCCTTGCCTAGTTATATAGGCAATTTTATAAATCTTTTCTAATTCTAGTTCTTCATTTCCTACGAAGACTCTTTGTATTCTATGATTTTTTGGGTTTTCTATTTTCCAATAAACTTTCAGGCCAGAATTTCTTTTTATATATCCACCCATTTGCTGAAACGGCTCAACTGAAAAAGTTTTTTCTAAATTATCTTCAAGCATTTGACATATTTCTTCTCCTGTCATTTCCACTGTCATTATTGGTGGGTTCATAGGTACAATTTTGTATAAATCTCTTCTTGTCAATTTTCCTCGTTCTATAGCACCACCGTATCTCCAACCATTGGAAAAAGCTATATTTAATCCTGTGACGTCTCTTATTGCATCCAACAAAAAGTAATCCATCGTTCCATAAAGCGAGCTTCCCCTGTGTAAGTCTATAAAACTTTCTCCAACCTCTTCATCTAAATAATCTTTATACTTGGATAGGATTTTATCTTCATTTATCATATTCAATAACTCTAGGTCTTCTTCTACATTTTTATCTAATACTATATATTCGTGAAAGACATTCTTAAGTTTTTTGTCTTCAAATGTCAATTGTAAATATCCTATTGAAGAAGCTAAAGCTCCAGATTGAATAATGTATGACTCATTTACTTTTTCAATCGTTCTTATCCTGTTGTGAGTGTGGCCCGAAAGACAGATATCTATATTAGGCACTTGATTTAGCAATTCTATGTCTTGGGGATATCCCAAGTGGGATAGCAATATTATCAAATTAGCTCCTTCGTCTAATAGTATTTTAGAATATTTAGCTGCTTCCTCTATACCATTTGTGAAATCAGCCCCCTCCCAAAAGGGTTTTGGCATATTTTTTCTTATAATATTTGAGGCTAATCCAATTATTCCTATTTTTATCCCATCTATTTCTAGTGTATGAGTTGGGCTGAACATTAAATCCTTAGTACCTTCATGATAAACATTTGCAGCTAGTATAGGATAATTCAAACTTTCGCCTAACTTTATTAAATGTTTTGGAGTATAAGCGATGTCCCAGTGAAATGTCATGGCATTTATACCTAAAGCATTTAAATATGGAAGCATCACTTCGCCTTTGGAATTAACTGCTTCATATGTACCGTGGAAAGTATCTCCATTATCAAAGACTAATAAATTTTCTAGGTGCTTATTTCTGAATTCTTTAATTTTAGTCATTATTCTAGGGTATCCACCTAAAATTTCCACTTTAAAACCTTCTCCTGTATATCTTATGTCACCGTGGGGGAGGAGATTTGCATGTGTGTCATTTATTTGTACGATTCCTATTGTCTTTTTCATCTTAACACCTCCTATTTTTATTATTAGTCACATACCCATATTGATAAGAAATAAAATCTTGCTCTGTCATTATAAAATAATACTTCTTGAGTAAAATTATTTTACATACTATAATTATATAAATTATGAGGTGATAGTATGTCAGAATATAATTTTTTACCCAATTACAATATTGAGACAGAAAGGATTTTAATGAGACCCTTTGTCTTAAAAGATGCGAAAGTAGTATCTGAACTATGCAATAATTATAATATTTATAAAAATACCCTTACAATTCCATATCCTTATTCCGAAGAAGATGCAATAGATTGGATAAAGTATCAAATCGAAAATTTTGATCCAGATAGAGAGTTAAATTTAGCTATTATAGACAAATCCACTTCTGAATTGGTAGGTTGCGTGGGATTAATTTGTTCTCAAATTCATTTACGGTGTGAGATTGGATATTGGATAGGAGAGAAGTATTGGGGCAATGGATATGCTACAGAAGCTGCAAGAGCGGCCATTGTTTATGTATTTGAAATCATGGATTATAATAAAGTACATGCTAAACATTTCACCACCAATCCATCTTCAGGCAAAGTCATGGAAAAGGCGGGCATGAAATACGAAGGTACTGAACGGGAACATTATATTAAAAATGGCGAATTTGTAGATATTGCAAGTTACAGTATTTTAAAAAGAGAATATAAATAACAAATCATCCATCTTTCACTTCAAAAATGAAAGATGGATGATTTTATTTTTTCCCAATATTTGTATTTTTTCGATTGTTTAAATTATATAACGCGATTTCTTGAATTAGCTTAATTGGAATTTCTTCTCCCCAAGGTATTCGCCATATTCCCTTCAAGGCTACATGTCCTAAGGCTTCAATTTTCTCCTTAAACTCTGAAATAGCTTCTTCTCCAGGATAAATTCCTAAATGATTTTTGTGTGCAGCAAAGTGAATAATATTTTCCCCTTGGAAGTAAGTGGGCATACCCCATTTTATGGTTTCAGTTGCATCAGGTAGTACATCTTTTATTTCTTTTCTTACAATATCCATAGTATCTTTTTTTATTCCATCAAAAGAATTAATATATTCGTCAATTGTGTTAGGCTTATCCCCGCTACAAGAATGACTTTGGTTTTTTCTTTTAAATTCCCTACCGCATTTATCACATTTCCACATATTGTTTGTACCTCACTGTTTTTTTATTATTATACCTCAATTTATTCTTACTTAAAATGGGGTAAATAGAAATTAGAAAATAAAACGAGGTGTCATTATGGAATTTGGGATAAAAAACATTGAAACAGCAAGGGAAAGAATTAAAGATTATGTGACAAAGACTCCACTAATTAGAGTGGAAAATCTAGATGAACATTTAGGTTTTGAAGTTTATTTAAAATTAGAAAATTTACAAAAAACAGGTTCATTTAAATTTAGAGGTGCGATGAACAAAATATTATCCTTGACAGATGAAGAACTGCAAAGAGGAATAGTTTGTGCATCTTCTGGAAATCATGGAAAGGCTATAGCTTTTGCATCAAAAGAACTAGGAATACCTGCAATCGTAGTAATGCCAGAAACTGCACCGAAAAATAAAATTGATGCTATAGAAGAACTGGGAGCGAGGGTCGTACTTTGTGATGCTTCGGAGAGATTTATTATTGCAGAGAAACTTCGAGAAGAAAACGGCATGACTATGGCGCCGCCATTTGATGATTACGATATAATGGCAGGACAAGGTACTTGTGGACTGGAAATTATTGAAGAAGTACCTGATCTAGATTACGTAATTGTTCCTGTAAGTGGAGGTGGATTAGTAGGTGGAGTAGCAACTGCTATTAAAGACCGAAGTGATAAGACAAAGGTAATCGGAGCAGAACCCAAAAACGCAGCGGCATATACGGTTAGCTTAAAAGAAGGTCAAGTCTCCACCGCAGAGCAATTAGGAACCATAGCAGATGCTTTGGTATCTGTAACTCCAGGTGTAAAGAATTTTCCCGTAGTAAAGGATAAAGTAGATCAAGTAATAGATGTTTCAGAAGAATATATACTTAAAGGTATGAAATTACTTCTTTTAGAAGGAAAAATTTTAGCCGAACCATCTTCAGGAATTGGGATTGGAAGTATTTTAGAAAAGAAATTAGATATTCCAAGGGGCAGCAAAGTATGCTTTATTATCAGTGGAGGAAGTGTATCCCTTGAACAATTAAAAATATTAGATGATATTGAAATTTAAAAAGGAGAAATTATGGATTTTATAAAAAGTGTAATGAATCACAAAACCATTAGAGAGTTTGAAGATAAAAAAGTAAGTGATGAGCATTTAAAACTTGTCATTGATGGTTTAATGAGAACAGCTTCTAGCTCCGCATTACAACAAGCAAGCGTAATAAGAATTACAGATGTGGATAAGAAAAAAGCCATTGCAAAATTTTGTGGACAAGAATTTATTGGTAGATTTCCAGAGTTCTTTGTTTTTATAGTAGATCTTTACAGAAATGAAAGAATATTAAAAGACCACGATAAATATGAGGAGAGAGAATCCCATGTGGATAAATTTTTACAAGGGTTTACTGATGCGGTCTTAATGGCACAAAATGCCAACAATATTATAGAATCCTTAGACATGGGGGCTGTATTCATAGGAAATATATTAAGTGACCCTCAGCAGATGATTGAAATATTAAATTTACCAGAACTTACATTTCCAGTACTTGGGCTGGGATTTGGATATCCAAATGAAAACCCCGATTTAAAACCTAGAATCCCAACAAAATACAGATTGTTTGAAAATGAATACAAAATTTTTGACGATTATAAAAACGAATTGGCGAAATACGATGAGGAAATTTCTGCTTATGTAGATTTGCGTTTCCCTGACAAAACTCTAGATCCATTTTCTGCACAGGTTATTGAAAGAAATAAGATTACCAGCCCACTTAGAATAAAACTACTAGAAGTAGCAAAATCAAATGGATTTAAACTTTAATATTAATAGCTTTTGGATAATATATTCAAAAGCTATTTTAGCTTATAAATATGTGCTATTTGTTTCGAGTTAGTTTATAATAATATTTTACATTAAAAAATTAGGAGAAATATTATATAAATATGAATAAAACTATTTTCCCAGGAATTGGCCTGGTGATAGGGATTGCATTAATAGGTAGATATATAGAGAAAATTTTACCTATACATATAGTCAGCGCCTCGGTGATGGCTTTATTTATCGGTATGTCATTAAATCGATTTATAAAAAAGGGAGATGTGTTTGAAAAAGGAATTGCATTTTCTTCAAAAAAATTATTAAAACTAGCTATTATTTTATTGGGAGCAAGTTTAAATATATCAATTATTTTGGAAGTAGGTAAAATATCTGGTATAGTATTGGCATTTACTCTTTCTACTTGCTTTGGTGGCGGATATCTATTGGGTAAGATTTTAGGAATTAATTGGAAATTGTCCAGTTTACTTTCAGCCAGTACTGCTATTTGTGGAGGAACTGCTATTGTCTCAGTGGCTCCAATTTTAGAGGCAAAAGACGTGGACATCGCTTATTCTTTAACTGCAACTTTTTTATTTGACATGATAATGATATTAATATTTCCATTATTGGGTCGTTTGCTGGACTTGTCTGATGTAGGATTCGGTCTTTGGTCTGGTACGAGTATAGGTGATACGTCCTCAGTTGTTGCTATAGCTTATGGATTTTCAGAAAAAGCTGGTGACTTTGCTACAATGGTAAAGCTAACGCGTACTCTATTTATAATTCCCACAGTTATCGCTTTTACTATTATTAGTATAAAAAACAAAAATTTAAATTCTAATAGACATGGGGAATCTGATTTGGAAGGAGCGAGACTTAAATCTGTTATACCCTGGTTCATATTGGGTTTTGTAGCCTTGGCTATGATAAATAGTTTAGGGTTTATTCCATTGAGCGTTTCTAAGACTCTAAAGGATATAAGCAAATTTTTAATGATTTCAGCCTTAGCAGCCATAGGACTTAGTACTAATTTAGGTGACTTGCGCAAAGCGGGCATAGAGCCATTATTACACAAGTTGATTCTCTCGGATATAGTCATCTTGGTTTCTCTAATGGTAATTCAATTTTTTGGATTAAATTAATATTTATTATTTTAATTAACTATATTGGGTAAATAAAATATATATAAATTTAGTTGATGGGGAGGAAATAATGGAGAATTTAATAAAACGAGTAAATGACCATAGAACAATAAGAGAATTTACAGACCAAAAGGTCAGCGAAGAAAATTTAAATATTATTTTTGATAGCATAATGAGGACCGCTACAAGCACAGGAATGCAAATGGCAAGTATAATTCATGTCACTGATCCAGAAAAAAAGTTAGAAATTTCGAAAGTATGCAATCAAGAATACGTCGCTAGAGCGCCAGAACTTTTAATTTTTATCGTAGATAACTACAGAAATAACAGAATAATAAAAGATACTGGACAAATTGTAGATAGAGAATCTGACGTAGATACATTTTTCCAAGGTTACAGTGACGCGATTTTGATGGCGCAAAACGCAATGAATATTATTGAATCTATGGGAATGGGCGCTGTGTATCTTGGAAGTATATTAAATAACCCAGAAAAAATTATAGAAATTTTAAATCTTCCGCCTCTTACATTTCCAGTTTTGGGAATTGGATTTGGATATCCGAACCAAGAACCGCAGTTAAAACCTAGATTGGATAAAAAATATAGAATATTTGAAAATGAATATAAAATATTTAACGATTACAGCGAAGAACTAAAAGACTATGATCAAGAGATGACTTCTTATTACGACTTGAGAGAAGGAAATAAAAGATCTGATAGCTTCTTTAATCAAGTTGTGAGCAAAGCAAAGAACCCAATTCCAAATAGATTGATGCTTATAGAATTTGCTAGGAAAAATGGCTTTAAATTATAGTGTGAAGTGAGCTTTTAGAATTACTAGAAGCTCATTTTTAAAAGTGATATGTAACATAAGAAACGGAAAACGGAATTAATATAATATATAATTCGTATAGATTATAAATTGGAGGAAATAGATGAGTTTATTTTTAGCACCAATACACAGTATTATGTATAGCAAAATTAAAAATCAAGATAAAATTAATTCCGAATTGATTTCTGAATTTGGAGATGAGAAACTGCTTTTGAAAGTAACTAATGAAGTTGGCAGCTTGCCCGATGGAGAACTTGCAGATGTAATAGATACGCAAAATATTCACGGTTGGTTACAAAGTCAAATAGATGTAGTAGAAAAGGCATTTAGTTTAATAGTAGAAAATCTAATGGATAACGGAGTATCAAAAGAAACTCTAATTAAATGGTTTGAAGATAGCGGGAAAAAATTTGATACTGCAGATAGCGGTGAAGAATTATTTGGAATGTTTTCAGGATTTTATTTAGATGGAATGCCATGTGATAGAGCTATTCAACCTTTGGAGCTAGAGGACACTCATGCAAAATGGGTACAAAATATTGACGTCCATGGGAAATACTGGAATGACGGTGGAGAACTCTACAACGAGCTTAGATGCGCGATGATTAGAGGAATGGCAGAAAATAGTGGATTTGAATTTAAATATAACGAAGGAACTTATGAGGTGACAAAATGATAGGAATTACAGTTTTAGTAGACGAGCACAAAAATATTTTAAACTTTACAAATATCTTAGAAGAAAAATTGGTTGAAGTTTTAGAAACAAAAAAGGTAGATACAGATTACTTTAGAAAATGTATTCGATTTATCAGAGAATACGCAGATGCACATCATCACCAAAAAGAAGAGGGCATCTTGTTTGAAAAAATGCTTGAAGAACTAGGAGATGTGGCGTCAAAATTAATTAGAAACGGAATGTTAGTAGAACATGATCTAGCGAGATTTACTGTTGGAGAATGGGAAGAAGCATTAAGGGCATATGATGAAGAGCCAGATAGCTTACACGAGCTAAATATCTTAACCCACGGAATGACATATGTTCATCTTCTTAGACGACACGCGACCAAAGAAGATGATGTATTATATCCCTTTGCAGAAAAAAATCTATCAGAAGAATCTATAAAATGGGTAAACGAAGAAACAGTAAAAGTTGAAGAAAACAAACCAGATTTTTCTGAGTTTGAAGAATTCTTTGTATAATTAGATAACTTAAAAAAGGGTAAATGTCTATTAAGATAAAAATGGAGGAGATTAAATTGAAAATTTTAGTAACCAGCAATGTTCCAGATGAAATACTTAATAGATTGAAAGAAAATTTTGAATTGGACTACCACGATAGTAATGTCCCATTATCAAAAGAAGAAATTATCGAGAGAGTAAGAGATGTGGTCGGACTCGTATGTCCACTATCGGATAAAATTGATAAAGATGTTATTGATGCAGGGAAAAATTTGAAGATTATCGCAAATTATGGAGCAGGATTTGATAATATTGATTTCAATTACGCAAAAGAAAAAAATATAATCGTCACCAATGCACCGGCACCATCTTCTGCAGTATCTACAGCAGAGCTTACTTTTGGATTAATACTTGCATCAGCTAGGAAATTCTTTTCCGGTGAGAGAAATCTTCGAGAAGGAAACTTTTTAGGATGGCGCCCGACATATTTCTTAGGCAGTGAACTTAGAGGGAAAACTCTTGGCATTATAGGCATGGGAAATATTGGGCAAAACTTAGCTAAGAGAGCTTTGGCATTCGAAATGGATGTAATTTACAACTCTAGAAATCGAAAAGAGAAAATCGAAGAACTGGGTGCAGTTTATAAATCCAAAGAAGAAGTCATTAAAGAAGCAGATTTTCTAACAATTCACACAGCATTTGCTCCAGACTTGAAACACATGATTGGGACAGAAGAATTTAAGATGATGAAACCCACTGCATATTTTATCAACGCAGCAAGAGGACCTCTTATGGACGAAGGAGCTTTGATAGACGCATTAAAAAATGGTGAAATCGCAGGAGCAGGGCTAGACGTTTACGAATTTGAACCGAAAGTTTCAGAAGGTTTGATGGATTTAGATAATGTAATTTTAATTCCTCATTTGGGAAATGCTACCCATGAAGCTAGAATGGAAATGGGTAAAGCAGTAGCTGACAATCTGGAAGATTATATAAATGGAGATACTCCAAGAAATAAAGTAAATTAAGTAATATAAAAAATTTTAACCGCTCTAGCTTGAGCGGTTTTGTTTTTAAAAGATCATTGACAATGAAAACAAATTAGAATACACTCTAATTAGAAATATTTCTAAATAGAAGGAGAGCATAATGTTTGCAAATACATTCAAGGCCCTATCCGATCCGGTAAGGATGAATATTTTGGATATGTTAAGAAAACAGGGAAGCTTAAATGCTGGAGAGATAGCATCGGAATTCAATCTCACAAATGCAACTATATCATATCACTTGAAAATTCTAAAAAATGCGGATTTAATTTATGAAAGAAAAGAGAAAAATTTTATATTTTACGAATTAAATACCAGTATATTTGAAGATATATTGACTTGGTTTGTAAAATTTAAGGGGAGCGACAATGAAGAATAAAATTAGATTTACAATGACATCAAAACTATCTGTATTGATTTCAATTATAATTGTGATAATTTTCAATGTTTTATTTTATAAAAAGATGCCAGATATGATACCTGTTCACTGGAACTTTGCAGGAGAAGTCGACAGATACACAGATAAATTTAATGCATATGTTACAACGCCGATTCTTTTAGTGCTAGCTGGGATTTTTATGAATTTTATGCTGGACAACGATCCAAAAAATAAAACACAAAAAAACATGGCGATTACCATTGGAAAAATAAGCATACCAGGAATTATATTTTTTATATTTATGATTCAGACAATTTATGGACTAGGAAAAGAAATAAATATAAATTTAATCACAAATATGTTGCTTGGAGTTTTGTTTATTGCCCTTGGCAATTACTTGCCTAAAGCTAAAAGAAATTATGTAGTAGGAATTAGAGTTCCATGGACACTAAATAGTGACGAAAATTGGAACAGAACCCATCGCTTAGGAGGAATCGTTTATATAATTGCTGGATTGATGTTTATGATTAATGTTTTTTTAAATTCAGAATTTTTAATCTTCTTAATCATATTTTTATTTACTTCTCCTATCATTTATTCCTTTTATCTATATACAAAAGGAATTTAAAATACTAGGGCAATCAGCAATTGATTATCCTAGTATTTATTTTGCGATAACAAATATATAATTAGAACAGTTACAAATAACTATTGATTACATTTAAAAAAATGTGGTATAATTTAAATGATAGAAATATCTTTTGTAAAATTTTAAATGGGGGTAATTTATGAGCGAAAATAAGAATCCAATGGACAAGAATCAATTAGGTGATCATTTACCTAGTAAGAACGACACAAAGGGCAAAAATCCTCATATTTCTATGGCTCAAGGGGCTCCAGTAGAAAACAATCAAGATACCATGACAGCAGGTCCACGAGGACCAGTTATGATGCAAGACACATGGTTATTGGAAAAACATGCACATTTTAACAGAGAAGTTATACCGGAAAGAAGAATGCACGCAAAAGGTTCAGGTGCTTTCGGTACATTTACAGTAACACATGACATAACTAAATACACAAAAGCAAAAATCTTTTCAGAAGTAGGAAAGCAAACAGAAATGTTTTTAAGATTTTCTACTGTAGCAGGTGAAAGAGGAGCAGCAGATGCAGAAAGAGATATTCGTGGATTTGCTGTTAAATTCTACACAGAAGAAGGAAACTGGGATATAGTTGGAAATAATACACCAGTATTTTTCTTTAGAGATGGAATAAAGTTTATCGACCTTAATCACGCAGTTAAAAGAGATCCAAGAACGAATATGAGAAGTCCAAATACAAACTGGGATTTCTGGTCCTCACTTCCAGAGTCATTGCTACAAGTTACGATTACAATGGCTGATAGAGGAATACCTAGCTCTTATAGATATATGCACGGATTTTCATCTCACGCATATTCATTTATAAATGAAGCTAACGAAAGAGTATGGGTAAAATTCCATTTTAGATCTCAACAAGGAATCCAAAATCTAACTGACCAAGAAGCTGGAAAAGTAGTGGCAGGAGATAGAGAATCTCACCAAAGAGATTTGTATGAAGCTATCGAAAAGGGAATGTTCCCTAAATGGAAAATGTATGTTCAAATCATGACAGAAGAACAAGCAAATGCGATGGAAAATAATCCATTTGACTTGACAAAAATGTGGTTTAAAAAAGATTTCCCACTTATGGAAGTTGGAGAATTTGAATTAAACAGAAATCCAGATAACTACTTCCAAGACGTAGAACAAGCGGCATTTAATCCGGCTAATAAAATTCCAGGAGTAGGATTCTCACCTGACAAGATGCTACAAGCTAGATTATTTGCATATGGTGACGCACAAAGATATAGACTTGGCGTAAATCATCACCAAATTCCAGTAAACTCACCAAGAGGAATGAATCCAGATAATTATCATCCATTCCACAGAGATGGACAGATGAGAGTAGATGGAAATCTTGGATCAGAACTACATTACGAACCTAATAGCTATGGTAACTGGGAAGAAAATGTAAGAAATTACGAACCAGGACAAGCTGGAGGAGACGTAGATAGATATGACTTCAGAGAAGACGATCATGACTACTACACTCAACCAGGAATGTTATTCAGAGCCATGACACCAGAACAACAACAAGTTCTATGTGAAAACACAGCTAGAAATATGGCAGACTCTACAATACAAATTAAACATAGACACATAAATAACTGCTATCAAGCAGATGAAAACTATGGAAAAGGTGTAGCAGAAGCTTTGGGAATTAATATTGAAGATGTAGATTTAAACCTTCCAGACAGAAGCACTAGAGAAGGAAACTATGCAGCAAATAATGCGCACCCAGAGCTAAATGTTCCAAGTGAAGATATGTCTAAAAAAGAATGGGAAGAAATCAAAACTGATTACGATCCAAAATCCTTTATAGACCCAATGGACGATCCATATTTATTATAATCAAATGAAAAACGTATTATATAAAATAAGCGGGATAATATGTGTAATACTAGGAGGGATTGGAATAATTATTCCAGTCCTTCCCACCACACCATTTTTACTATTAGCAGCATGGTGTTTCGTAAGAAGTTCCGATAAGCTATACGACTGGCTAATGAATCATCCAGTCTTTGGACTATACATTAAATCCTATATAAAATATCGAGGAGTCGAAAAACGATATAAAATTTTTGCCATTACTATGCTTTGGATGACTATAGGATTTTCCGTTTACTTGATAGAAAAAAGATGGGTAGAAATTTTATTAGTCTTAATAGCGACAGGAGTAACTATTCACATAGCATCTCTAAAAACTCTCACAAGAGAAGAAGTAATAGAATTGGAAAAATTTGAAGCGAAAGAAAAATTAAAAACAGAAGTTGTAAATAATTTTAGAAAATCTGAAAATTAAAAGAAGTGATGAATAAAAAAAGTTCACCATTTCTTTTTAGTTTCTAAATTTAAAATTTGTCGTTTTTTATTATAATATTCTCTTCTACTTGGGTTTTCTGGAAACCAACCTTTTAAAACTCTTTCTTCTTGTTCTTTGATTTCATGAATAGACCAAAATGAACAGCAAGAAGTAACTCCTAATAATATACTTGCGACTAGATGATTCACTAAAATGGATAATAGGGCAAAAATAATTCCACCGGCGATAAAGGCAATATTAATTTTAGTTCCAAAATAATACTCACCCTTGATCACAAGGGGATGGAATAAACCTATAAGTAAAAACGTAATGACACCAACAACTAAACCTTCCAAATTAATCTCTCCTCACAATTTTTGTGTTCGTTATAACTATATATGTAATCTTAAAAAGAATCTATAAAAATTTTATAAAATAAAATACCAATTGCATATATTGTCATAGCAATTGGTAAATGTAGATAGGTTGAAAGAATTATTTGTTCAATACTTTCTTTAATTCCTTAGCAAATATTTCATTTTCTTCCATAGTTCCTATGGATATTCTGGAATAATTTCCTTTTTGGGGTCTTATTATTACGCCACGTTTTTGCAATTCAAAAAATAAATCTTTGGACTCTATTCCAGGCGTTTGGAAAAATACGTGATTGGTTTCGCTAATTACGTATGGTAGTTCTAGCTCGTCAAATAGATTGTATAAAAAGTGTTTTCCTTTTATATTTTCTACATAAACAAACTCCACAAATTCTTCATCATCCAAAGCTGCTTCTGCAGCTAGTAAGCCCAGTACATTTACATTAAAAGGTAACCTTGCTCGATTGATTATTTCAATCATATCTTCATTGGCTAGAATATACCCAACTCTAACTCCAGCAAGTCCATAGATCTTTGAAAAAGTTTTAACCGTAATAACATTTGGATATTTTTTGAACAGCTCGTAAGCATTTTTAATTCCCTTTTCATTTTCAACAAATTCTCCATATGCTTCGTCATAAACCACTATTACATCTTTAGGAACTCTTTCTATAAACTTAATCACTTCGTCTTCTTCTATCAATGTTCCCGTAGGATTGTTGGGATTACATAGCCAAATTAGTTTTGTATTTTCATTTATTGCACCTAGCATTCCTTCCAAATCTATTCTAAAATCTTTCATTGGAATTTCTACGATTTTAGCCCCTTGGATATTGGAATTGTCGTTGTATCTTACAAAACTGTATTCAGATAAAATAACTTCTTCATCTTTGGAAATATATGAATGGGCAATTATTGCAAGAGCATCATCGCCACCATTGGTAATCAAAAGATTTTTATGTTCAACTCCGAATTTTTTTGCGAGTTTTTCTTTTAAATAAAATGCACTTCCATCTGGATATAGTGCGACTCCCTTGTCTATATAATTTTTTAGTGCTTCTTTTACTTTTTCGCTAGTACCGAATGGATTTTCATTGGATGCCAATTTTATTACTCTCTCAATATTAAATTCCCTTTGAACTGTTTCAATTGGTTTTCCAGGTACATATGCATTTACATTATGCATTTCATCTCTAAATTTAATCATTTTATCACCCTAAATTAATATTTATTCAATTTTAATACATAAACTCCAAAATGTATATACAATTTTAGCTATATTAAAATATTGCATTTAATTTCAGTAATTGTTATAATTTAATAATAAAGAAATAATATAAAATGAGGTAAAATATTCATGTGACCTCATTTTTTATTAACTAGGGGGAAATTATGATTTGGAGTTCAAATGAGACTTTGTCGCGGTCTGAAATAGAGGACATTCAGCTATTAAAATTAAAAAAGCAAGTGAAGTACGCTTATGACAATGTCTCTCATTATAAAAATAAAATGGACGAGATGGGAATTAAACCTGAAGATATTACAAACTTGTCAGATATTCAATCATTGCCATTTATTACGAAGCAAGATTTTAGAGATACTTATCCTTTCGGGATGTTTGCAGTGGATAGAAAAAGTCTGCATAGAGTTCATGCATCATCGGGAACTACGGGAAGACCCACTGTCGTAGGCTATACTAAAAATGATATGGAAAATTGGACTGAAACAGTAACTAGAGTAGCTGCAGCAGGTGGAGCTCATAAGTCAGACGTGGCTCAAATATGCTTCGGCTATGGAATGTTTACAGGAGCTTTGGGACTGCATTATGGATTGGAACATATGGGGTGTGAAATAATTCCTGCATCTGTGGGAAATACAAATAAGCAAATTATGTTTATGGAAGATCTAAACTCCACTATATTAGTGGCGACGCCATCTTATGCTCTTCATTTAAGTGAAAGTATTTTGCAAATGGGGAAAAAACCATCTGATTTTAATTTGCGAATTGGACTATTAGGTGGGGAAGGAATATCTGAAAAGATGCGTGATGAACTCAATGAAATTTGGGAGAATAAGGTTTTATTTACACAAAACTATGGAATGAGTGAGTTAAATGGTCCTGGCATAGCTGGTGAATGCGAATACTTAACGGGTATGCATATAATGGAAGATCATTTCTTAGCTGAGATCATCGACCCAGAAACTGAGGAGGTTTTGCCAGCTGGAAGTGAAGGAGAACTGGTAATTACTTGTCTTACAAAAGAAGCGATTCCTTTGATAAGATATAGAACTAGAGATATAACTACTCTCCATTATGAAAAATGTGAATGCGGAAGAACTACAGTGAGGATGGAACCATTAAAGGGTAGATCCGATGATATGTTGGTAATTAAGGGCGTAAATGTATTCCCATCCCAAATTGAATCAGTTCTTATGGATATTAAAGAAGTAGGAGCGAATTATGAACTCGTAGTAGAGACTAAAAACCACATGGATAACTTGGAATTAAAAGTTGAGTTATTAGACTATGAATTATTAAATTCTTATAAACAATTGGAAGAATTAGAATATAGAATAGTAAATGGAATAAAAGAAGTTGTGGGACTTGCAATCAAAGTAACTTTGGCGGCACCGAGAACTTTAAAACGCTTTGAAGGCAAAGCTAAACGCGTAACGGATTTAAGAGACAAATAGATAAAGAGGATATTATGACAGAAAAAAAGATAATGCTAGGCAATGAAGCAATAGCTAGAGGTGCCTACGAAGCAGGAGTAAAAGTATCAAGTGCCTATCCAGGTACACCAAGTACTGAAATAAGTGAGAATTTAGCAAACTATAAAAATGACGTATATACAGAGTGGGCTCCCAATGAGAAAGTAGCCATGGAAGTTGCGATAGGAGCATCTATAAGCGGAGTTAGATCTCTTGCTTCTATGAAACATGTAGGATTAAATGTGGCAGCGGATCCGCTTTTCACCGCTTCTTATATTGGGGTAACAGGAGGTTTGGTGGTTGTTGTAGCTGATGATCCTGGATTATACAGTTCTCAAAATGAACAAGATACCAGAAGTGTCGCTATTGCCGCAAAGGTGCCAGTATTGGAACCATCTGATAGCCAAGATGCAAAGGACTTTACCAAAATCGCTTTTGATATCAGTGAAGAGTATGATACTCCTGTGATTTTACGAACTACCACTAGACTTTCTCACTCCCAAGGTATTGTAAAATTAGAAGATAGAGTGGAACCTGAAGTGATTGAGTACGAACGCAATCCTCAAAAAAATGTAATGGTTCCTGCAAACGCAGCGAAGAGGCATCCTATTGTAGAAGACAATTTACTTCGCCTGCAAGAAGACGGATCTTCGATGGATTACTTAAACAAATTAGAGATGAATGATAAATCCGTAGGTATAATTACTTCAGGAATTCCATATCAATATGTGAAAGAAGCTTTGCCAAATGCTTCTGTATTAAAGCTGGGATTAATCAATCCTCTTCCTAAAAAATTGATAGAAGATTTTGCTAGCCAAGTGGACAGACTTGTTATCGTAGAGGAATTGGATCCAGTTATTGAAAATCAGATTAAATCTTGGGGCATAAAATGCGAGGGCAAGGAATTATTCTCCCTTTTATATGAGTACAGTGCTAATATGATAAAATCTGCCTTTGGAGAATATGTAGAAGTACGAGAAAAAGCAGAAGCTCCAGTAAGACCGCCAATACTATGTCCTGGATGTCCTCATAGATCAGTCTATTCTGTTTTAAATAAAATGAAAATTCACGGGGCGGGAGATATAGGTTGCTATACTTTAGGAGCTGGAGAGCCTTTAAATGTAATTGATACTACAATTTGTATGGGGGCTAGTATTAGTTCATTACATGGGATGGAAAAAGCAAGAGGTAGAGAATATATTAAAAATTGGATTGCGGTAATTGGCGATTCTACATTTTTCCATACGGGAATTAACTCTTTGATAAATATGGTTTACAATAAAAGTGCTGGTACAGTTTTGATTTTGGATAATTCAACCACTGCTATGACAGGTCATCAAGATAATCCATCTACAGGAATTACACTAGAGGGAGATATTTCTAATTCCATAGATATAAAAAAGTTATGCGAAGCCATCGGCGTGAAATCCGTTAGGGAAATTAGCTCCTTTGAAACAAAAGAATTGGAAAAAATATTTAAAGAAGAATTATCAAGAGACGAAGTTTCTGTAATTATTGCTAAGTCACCTTGTGTATTGCTAAAAGGTGTAGCCATTAAGAATCAATATTTTGTTGACAAAGAAGTTTGTAAAAAATGCGGAATTTGTATGAGACCTGGATGTCCAGCCATCACTTCAGATGATGAGGGTTTAACTGAGATAAACGACACCATGTGTAATGGTTGTGGACTTTGTTTTACAAGATGTCCATTTGGAGCTATTAAAGAGACAGCTTCAGTTATAGATAGGTTATAGTAAGGGGTGCGTAATGGAAACTAAAAATATTATGATTGTAGGAGTAGGTGGCCAAGGAACCTTGCTAACTAGCAGAATCTTAGGAGGCGTCATCTTGGATTCTGGATTTGACGTAAAACTTTCTGAAGTTCATGGAATGGCTCAAAGGGGCGGAAGTGTAGTTACGTTTGTGCGTTATGGAGAAAAAGTTTACGAACCTATTGTGGAAGAAGGGGAAGCAGATATTTTACTTTCCTTTGAGAAATTGGAAGCTTTAAGATATGGACATTTTTTAAAAAAAGATGGCATAATGATAGTAAACGATCAAAGAATTGATCCCATGCCAGTTATAATTAAAAAGGAGAAGTATCCCGAGAATATAGTTGATGAACTCAGAGAGGATTTCGACTTAATTGTAGTGGACGCTTTAGAAGAAGCTAGAAAGATTGGGAATTTAAAAGTTTTTAACGTAATCGTACTTGGAGTGTTATCAAAGTACATGGATATCGATGACGAGGTTTGGATCAAACAGATAAAAGAAAATGTTCCAGAGTATTCCATTGAAGAAAATTTAAAAGCTTTTCAAGTGGGAAAGGACTACAAAGAGGAAATAATATGATAAAACAAATTTCAATTTTAGTAGAAAATGAAGTAGGAACGATATTTGAAGTGACAGATATTTTAGCGCAAAATAATATAAATATTAAAGCTTTTTCAGTTAACGATACCAGTGACTTTGGAATACTTAGATTATTGGTGGATGAATACGAAGAAGCTGAGAGAGTTTTAAGGGAAAATGAATTTGGATTTAAAGTAGGAGATGTTCTAGCAGTTGAATTAGAACATAAACCT
>JAAZCH010000167.1 GCA_012513395.1 Tissierellia bacterium | reverse complement strand
TTCAGTGCTAGCATCTATGGGGTTCAAACAGAACGATATTGGAAAAAGCTTATCTGTTTTAAGCGGTGGAGAAATTATAAAATTGTTGCTAGCTAAAATGCTTATGGGTAGATATAACATCCTACTAATGGATGAACCCAGCAACTTCCTTGACATACCAAGCTTAGAGGCTTTGGAAATACTAATGAAGGAGTATGCCGGAACTATAGTGTTTATCACCCATGACAAACGCTTACTCGAAAATGTGACTGATGTAATTTATGAAATTAGTGATAAGAGCTTAAAGCAGATTCGATAAACGGACTGAACTATAAGATTTTAGAAAAGTGGCTTTATGAAGAAATGGATTTTAATCCTGCACCAATGACAGGAATTCGAAAAGCGATGAAAGAATTTAAGGAGAGGTTATAATGAACAAAGTAAATATAAAAGATAGTCAAAATTTTATTACTTCAAAATATCACATAGAAAAAATAATGAATTGCATTAGTTTAGATGAAAAAGATAACATTTTTGAAATAGGTGCAGGCAAAGGTCATTTTACTGTTGAATTGATAAAAAGATGTAATTTTGTAACGGCGCTAGAAATTGATTCTAAATTATGTGAGGTAACTCGTAATAAGCTCTTAAATTACCCTAACTATCAAATAGTAAATGACGATATACTGAAATTTACATTTCCTAGCCACAATCCATATAAAATATTTGGCAGTATACCTTACAACATAAGCACAAATATAATTCGAAAAATTGTTTTTGAAAGTGCGGCCACAGTAAGTTATTTAATAGTGGAATATGGTTTTGCTAAAAGGTTATTAAATACAAACAAATCACTAGCATTGCTGTTAATGGCAGAGGTAGATATTTCTATATTAGCAAAAATTCCTAGGCATTATTTCCATCCAAAACCTAAAGTGGATAGCACATTAATTGTATTAAAAAGAAAGCCAGCAAAAATGGCATTTAAAGAGAGAGAAAAATATAAAACTTTTGTAATGAAATGGGTTAACAAAGAGTATGGAAAACTGTTTACAAAAAATCAATTTAATAAAGCTTTAAAACATGCGAGAATATATGATTTAAACAATATTAGTTTCGATCAATTTTTATCGTTATTTAATAGTTATAAAATATTTAACGGCTAAAAACAATAAATCACTTGTAACTGTAAATGTTTAATTATAGGTAGGATAGCATAGGTTAAGTGCTATTCTGCCTTTTTAAAGTAAGGTATACGTTCTAGAGAGAGACTGGATATGTTCCTGTCTACCGATAGCCCCAAAAACGCAGTAGATATGTTTCCACAAACAATGGTCAAGCTTGGATATGTTCCCCCAAATGACCCTTGATATAAACAGGGCTTGGGACAATGAATTTGATAGCTATCCTATCCTCTTAACACACGTTGAGACGGTGGTACCTCTCTCCCACAAAAAAGCAGACACATATATCAACGTAAATGTGGAGTTTGGTGATGAATATGGGCAGATTCCTATTGATGAGATAGCGAGATAAGCTGAGAAAGGCAGATGAAAAAAGTATCATAATGGAAATATATCTATGGAACATGTATAATTATTTTAGTAAAAATTATATAATTGGATTAGAATGTAAATGTGATTTTTATTAAAAGTTGGAGGTTGTAAATTGCTCAGAAAGAAAATCAAAAAAGAATTATCATTTACTCCTAAGGATACACGATATCAGTAGCTGCTTGTCTTATCTTAGTTTTGTCTGTTTCCAGTATTGGAATAATCAATAATCAAAAAGCTGGCATTGATGATCCACGTGGTGGGGTTGAATACGAGTTTACGCAGTATCAGGACTTTAATAGTATTCTGGCAGAGGACAGCGTCCTCAAGAATCTAACCGAGAAAGGCTTCACAGCCTCAAATGTCTTGGCATGGTTTGAGAAAGGCTTTGAAAAAAGTGCAAACGACATCAATCATTGTTACACCGTATCAATGGGAATAAGTGAAGAAACTGATTTAGGCATTACAGCAACGTTGTGGTGCGAGTTGAACGACTATAAAACCGCAGAAGAAATAGTGAAATCAGAACCACTTACGTACCCTGCTTCTACTACTAAAATTGCAGATGTCTCCGGCACGATTGTTTATTACTCATATAGGAATATTGAAGACTGGAATGGATTTAATGTTGCTTTCCAAATTGGTGTAGATTCTTATCAGATGTCATTTTTCGAAGTGACCGATGAAAAATTAATACTCTCGTTTGTCGAAAGATTATTAAGTGGTAGATAGTATGGTATCGTAATTAAATCCTGTCTTTGAAAGTTGTCGTGGTAAAGTAAAGTTGTAACACAGCTGTCCAAAGTGATAAAATTATAAATCACAAGGAGAGAAGAAAATGGCGAGTTACAACGAAGAAACAAGAAAGAAGATAGTACGGCTGCACCTTGAGGAGGGCCGCAGCC
>JAAZCH010000456.1 GCA_012513395.1 Tissierellia bacterium | reverse complement strand
ATTAGGAGTTTCTCAAAATAGATTTATAAATATACTCATTGATAGGGGTTATCTTTATAGAAATCAAAAAGGGAAACTAAGATATTACTCAACTGCAGCTGATTACTTTAAATTAAAAGATTATATCAATAAATATAATGGACAACCCGGAGTCTATACAGTAGTTAGACCTGAGGGAAGAGCATATCTTTTCTCCTTATTTAAAGAGATGGGAGAAATCTAGAAGGAGGTGGTCTTGGATGATAATGCTTAATAAGAAAAGTTGTATAAATTGTGATGAAAGAGATTTAGTTAAACATAATGAAGAAATAAATAAGATTCTAGGGGAATTAAGAAAGCTAGATAACTATGATTGTGTAGTCCTTCATAAGTACCAGGATATAGGCCATAGAAATAAAGATTTGCAAGTTATTAATATAAATCTATGGGATATATATGAGCTGGCAGAGCTTGCTGATTTTAAAAATGGAGTAGATTTTCTTATAGATGATGAGGGATTTCTTAATCTTTCTGTATATGGACAGACCTATAAGCTGGGGGGAGAAAGCCATTTTATCCATGCTGTCTTTAAAATTATTCCCCATGATGAAGATTTGAATTTCCTTAATATATCTGAATTTATTCTTGAAGGAAAGCCTATAAGATTTTCAGACAAGCAGTTGAATAAAAAGAAGAAATCAACTATTGCACTTCTTAGTGAATATAAAGAAAAAGTTATTAATAATAACACTATAAAAAAAGATAGTCAAATAAAAGAAAAAGGTGAGGAAAGATAAGAAATCTCTGGCTTAAGGAGGTGAGGTTGTGAGCATAGTAGAAAAAATTAAAAAGGACATAAAGGATTTATTTGATGTGCAAGATGGGAAGGAATTTATTAAAAAGAACATGCCCTATCTTGCATTTTTCTATTTAGGAGATATTCTCTCTCACCATATAAATTCATATATAGGAGGTGACTTAATAGACCGTATATTCCAGGCGGTCATGGAAATAGAAACTATGACCTATATTCCAAGTTTTTATCCGAGGGACTTGCTTGTAGGTCTTGTCCTAGCTGGAATAGTGAAACTTATTTTATATAGCAAGGGTAAAAATGCAAAGAAATTTAGGCAGGGTACTGAATATGGCTCTGCAAGATGGGGTAATGCCAAGGATATTTCTCCATATATGGATGATGATTTTGGAAATAATCTTCTACTAACTGAAACAGAAAGAATTACCATGAATAGTAGACCAAAGATTCCTAAGTATGCAAGAAATAAAAATGTACTTGTAATTGGTGGGTCAGGTTCTGGAAAGACGAGATTCTTTGTAAAACCTAATTTGATGCAACTACACTCAAGTTATGTAGTAACTGATCCTAAAGGAAGTCTTCTTCATGAATGTGGCAAAATGTTAGAGGTGAATGGTTATGAAATAAAATCTCTTAATACAATTAATTTTAATAAGAGCATGAAATATAATCCCTTTGCCTACCTAAGAAGTGAAAAAGATATTCTAAAGCTGGTTCAGACAATTATAGCAAATACAAAGGGGGATGGTGAAAAGGCAGGAGAGGATTTTTGGGTAAAGGCTGAAAGACTTTATTATACAGCCCTTATAGGATATATATTTTATGAAACTCCAAAGGAGGAACAAAACTTTACAACCCTACTAGCCATGATAGATGCAAGTGAGGTTAGAGAGGAGGATGAAAACTTTAAAAATGCAATAGATTATATGTTTGAAGCCTTGGAAGAAAAGGATCCAGACCATTTTGCAGTTAAGCAATATCGCAAGTATAAACTAGCGGCAGGAAAAACTGCAAAATCTATTTTAATTTCTTGTGGTGCAAGATTAGCTCCTTTTGATATTAAGGAACTTAGAGAGCTAATGAGTGAAGATGAAATGGAACTTGATACCCTAGGAGATAGAAAAACAGCCTTATTCGTCATCATTTCAGATACAGATGATACCTTTAATTTTGTAGTATCACTTCTCTATTCTCAGATGTTTAATCTACTTTGTGATAAGGCAGATGATGTCTATGGCGGAAGACTTCCTGTTCATGTTAGATGTCTCCTTGATGAGTTTGCAAATATTGGCCTAATCCCTAAATTTGAAAAGCTTATAGCGACAATTCGTTCTAGGGAAATAAGTGCTTGCATAGTTCTACAAGCACAATCACAACTAAAGGCCATATATAAAGATAATGCAGATACTATTATTGGTAACTGTGATACCACATTATTTTTAGGAGGAAAGGAGAATGGTACTTTAAAAGAGATTTCAGAAACCTTAGGCAAGGAAACTATTGACCTATTCAATACATCAGAAACAAGAAGTAATCAAAAGTCTTTTGGGCTTAACTATCAGAAAACTGGCAAGGAACTTATGACTAAAGATGAACTCTTTGTAATGGATGGAAGCAAGTGCATTATGCAACTAAGAGGTGTAAGACCATTTCTATCAGAGAAGTTTGATATTACCAAGCATAAAAATTATAAGCATCTTGAAGATTATGATGATAGAAACTTCTTCGATATTGAAGAATATATGAAGAAACAAGGTAAGGCCAAGCTCAATAAAGATTCTATAATAACAAGATTGTAGGTGAAGATATGAAGGTTAAGGTGAGAAGCCCTTCAAAAAAGAAAGTAACAAAGTTAATAAATTTGATTTATAGCGATTGGATAAGAAACAAGTCCAGTCGCT
>JAAZCH010000166.1 GCA_012513395.1 Tissierellia bacterium | reverse complement strand
TCTAAGTTATTAATTTCTTTTTTTTCCACTTTAAGCCTCCAACTACTTTCCTTTTGTCCTTAAAACATTGATGCCCATTTTTATATGTTCAGCAAGATGTCTTTTAGCAGGACATACATAACTACATCCTCCACACTGAATACATTCTTCTACATGCAAATCTTTTGCCATATCGAATTTTTCTCTAATAATCGCAGCATCTAATTTTGCAGGATTAAGCTTAGAAGGGCATGTTTCTATACATCGACCACATTTTATGCAAGGACCTTCTTCCCTTAAGTCCATGCTTTCTCTAGTTAATACAACTAATCCTGTGACATTTTTAGTTACTGGACTTTCAATATCAAAAATTTGATTTCCAGACATTGGCCCACCTGATATTATTGCGACTACATCGCCTTTAAGTCCACCACATTGCTCTATCAATGCAGATACAGGTGTTCCTATTCTTATCATAATATTCTTAGGTTCAACCACTCCTGGACCTGTAACAGAGACTATTCTCTCATAAAGAGGTTTTCCATCGTAGTATGCATCATGTAGTGCCTTAAAAGTTCCAACGTTAGAAACAAATGCATTTACAGATCCACTTCTTTGGCCTACTGGAATTTTTCTATTAAGTACGGCATCTATAATTCTTGTCGAATCTCCTTGAGGATACTTTGTTATCAAGCTTGCAACAGTTAGCCTCTCATAATCTGCTATTACTGCGTCCATGGCATCAATCGCATTTTTCTTATTATCTTCTATAGCGATGTATCCCGCATCAGCATTTATTGCATCTACTACTAAAGCTACTCCCTTTGTAACTTCTTCTGGGAAATCTAGCATCAATCTATGATCAGATGTTAGATAGGGTTCGCACTCAGCACCATTTGCTATTATGGAATCGATGTTATTGTCAATGGCACCATTTAATTTTACACCAAATGGAAATCCAGCTCCACCCATACCAACTATACCAGCTTCTTTAGCTACTTCAACTAATACTTCTGCATTTGGTTGTCCATGTTGATAGTTTGAGATAAATTCTACAAACTCTTCATCTCCCTCTGCTCTTTGGATAGTTACACACTTAGATTTATTTCCACCTGCTGTGTATCTTTCCTTAATTTCTAGTACTTCCCCTGTAATGCTTGAATGAACGCAAGCGCTAAAGCCTGCATCAGACTCTCCAATTTTCTGTCCCGTTTTTACAAAATCTCCTTTTTTTACAAGTGGAGTACATTCTACTCCAATTCCTTGTAATAAAGGAATGTGGACAATTTCTGGAATTTCTTGCATCTCAAGAGGAGCGTTCTCGCTATAGTGTTTTTTATCATCTATATGAGTTCCACCAGAAAATGTAAGATTATTAATCATAAATCCTTCACCTCTCATTTATTCACTATAGTATATATTAACATTAATTTCACCTTATGAACAGTGTTAAATTAATAATTTATTGGAATTGTTTTAAAATGAACATATTTCTAAATTTCCTATAGATATCAGACTGTATGGGATTAATTTCTCCCTGTAAAGTTTCATCTACCAATAAAGCATTTGTCTTTATATACAATGGCACAATAGGCATATCTTCAGTATATATCTCAATAGCAGAAAGATAATTTTCTCTTGCAATATCGTATTCTGAATTTAATTTTAATTTTTCTAGTAAAACATCCAAGTTGTAGTTGGAATAGTTGGAGTAATTCATTCCTACGCCGATAGAATTAGTATGAAGCAAAGATCCTATGTCTACAACATCTGTGAGATTTACAGTTATTAAGGCTATATCAAAATCCCCTGTCTCTAAATCATTTCTAAATTTTGATTTTTCTTTTTCGACTTGTTCAGAATTCATAGACTCAATCGATTGAATACTAAAATTAGAATAGGCATTAATTCCGATAGCTCTTAAATCTTGAATAATGAAGTCCGCTGCGATTCTTTTGTAGTTGTTCGAATGATTGGTCTTGATCTCAACATTTATAGTCTCACCATTTTCATTTTCTAACAAGCCCATAGAATTAAGATTCACATAACCCACTTCTTGGAGCAATTCCCTGGCCTTTTCTGCATTGTAATAGGTATCACTTTTTAATCCATAAAAATTTATAGTATTAAGATTTACTGGTATCGATGTTTCTACAGCTTTTCCTAGAAACAATCTATCGATTATCCTTTTTTTATTTATGGCTCTAGAAATACTTTGTTTAATTTTTTTTCCGTTTTCGCCTGCAAATTGTTGTTTTCGATTGTTAAACACTACAATGTCCATCTCATTACTGGAAAATTCTTCAATTTTTATTCTAGGATTATCTTGATACCTCGCCCAATTGAAATCCCTTGAAAGAGATATGTTAGTTTGCCCTGTTTCAAATGCAAGGGCTGCAAGTTCTTCGTTATCAAATATTTTTGCATATACATTTGAAATATATGGAAGCCTACCATGGTAACTATCATTTCTTTCTAACTCCACGTGAATACCTTCCCTTACTTCCTTTAACTTATATGGTCCCGAGCCTATCATCTCAAAATTATTTGTCATATCGCTATTTAATTGGTTACTTGGCATTATTGGAAATGTAAGCATATCTAAATGATCCGCATAGGGTGCATCAAAGTGTAAGTCTATATTTCTTTCATCAAAAATTTCCATTTTTAGAAAGTTGCTAGCGTCAAATGTATTTCCATTTCCTACACAGTTTCGAAAAATATTATAATAAGGGCTTTTAATTTCAGAATTTTTAATATAATTAAATGTATCTAGAACATCTTGTGTCGTTAATTTACTTCCATCATGCCAAAAAATATCATTTTTTAACGTCAAGGTCAATGTCATTTTATCTGGAGATAAAACATAATGCTCTACTAAATTAGATTCAATTTGACCCTCTTCATTATATATAAACAAAGAGTCATAAACTAATTTTGAAAAATAATATATAGATGAATTATTCGAATATAAAGGATTAAGTGTTTCATAGTTAATTAAGGGGACAATAATACTTCCTCCAGGAGATGGAGAAATTCTCGATAGTTCAGTTTTGTCCAGTTCTACAAACTCTGTTTCAGTTTCAACCCTTCTGCAACTTACAAAAACTAAAATTAGAGCTACTAATAAAATTATTTTTTTCAATTCTATACAACCGACCTTCTAATCGTTCTAACAATATCTCTTAAAAATACTCCTACTTTTGCAAAAGCATTAGGCAAAGATGTCCAACCTAAATTTAATCTCTCATACAAAAATATATAAATCTTTTTATTGCTTTCTACTCTTTCAACGTAAGCTCGTGTTTCAGCAAAATCTATATTGTCTTTAAAATTATAACTATCCTGTTCAGCCCATCTATCTACATTTAACATCCCAGAATTGTATGCTGCAACAGCTTTTATTTCTTTTTGATTATATTTATCTAGTAATGATTTGATATAGTAAGTACCTGCCATTATATTGGTTTTAGGTTCATATAGGTTTCTCTGGTCATTTGGGATATTCAATGCATCAAATATCTCTTTACCTGTTTCGTCTAAAACTTGCATGAGGCCTTTGGCATTTTTTTCAGAAGTAGCATTTATATTAAAGTTACTTTCTGCTCTAATAATAGAATACACTAAGTATTTATCCACATCAAAACTACGTGAATATTGTTCCACGTAGTCACTATAAAAAATAGGATAAGCCAGGTTTATACATATAATAAATATTAATATCAAAACTATTGTGACTTTAACAAATCCTAACAATGGGTTATTTTTCATATTTAAAGCTAACTCTTTTTCCTAAATTGTTTAATTCAATTCTTATCTCTTCATATAAAGCATAGATATCTGAATTGTTATAGATAACTTCATCTGCCAATCTTTCTTTTACTTTTAAAGACATCTGAGACTTGATTTTATTTTGTGCTTCTTCAATGGAAATTTTGTCTCTTATCATCAATCTACTTGTTTGAACAGTTTCTCTGCTAGAAATAACCCATACTTCATTGATTTTCTTATAAAAGTCCGTAAAGTTATTTTTTGTTTCGTAAAGTAAAGGTATGTCTAAGAAAATTATATCTTCATCTTTAAATGATTCTATTTGTTTAGAGGCAATTTCATAAATTTTCGGATGAGAAATATTATTTAAAATATTAAGCTTCTCCTTATCTGCAAATACTACTGAGCCCAATGCTTTTCTGTTAATATTTCCTTGTTCGTCTAAGATCGCATTTCCAAATATTTGAGACAATTGACTTACAACCAAATTATCCATCAATACATTATGTCCTATGACGTCAAATTCAATTACTTCATATCCTCTCATCTTTATATAATTCAAAGCAGTGCTTTTTCCAGTAGCTATTCCACCAGTTACGGCTACTATATAAGGTTTATTTTGTTTCATACCAAGAATCTCCAATATCAATATCCACTGTAAGTGGTACTTTTAATTTTACAGCATTTTCCATCTCTTCTACAAGTATTTTTTTTACCTCTTCCATTTCATCAATAAAAGCTTCAACTATCAATTCGTCATGAATTTGTAAAATTAATTTTGATTTGTATCCACTTTCTTTTAATTTAAAGTAAACATTAACCATTGCTATTTTTATTATATCTGCAGCGGTACCTTGTATTGGCATATTCAACGCAATACGTTCTCCAAAATTTCTAATATTTCTATTTCTAGAGCTCAATTCGGGCAAAAATCGTTTCCTGCCAAACTTAGTCTCAACAAATCCATCTTTTTTGGCTTGTTTAACTATTTCATCCATGTATTTGCCTACTCCAGAAAACCTATTTAAATAATTTTCAATGTAGGACTTGGCTTCGTTTCGAGATATATTTAAATCTTGTGACAATCCATAATCACTTATCCCATAAACTATACCAAAATTTACCGCTTTTGCTCTACTTCGTAGTAATGGAGTTACTTCATTCATTGAAACGTCGAATACTTTTGCTGCTGTTGTAGTATGGATATCTTCTTTATTTATAAAAGATTCTATCATATTTGCGTCTTCTGAAATATCTGCCAACAACCTAAGTTCTATTTGTGAATAATCTGCATCTATTAATTTATTATTCTCATTAGTTTTTGTGAAAATCTTTCTTAATTGTCTGCCCTCTTCCGTACGAACAGGAATATTTTGCAAGTTAGGATCTTGACTAGAAAGTCGACCTGTAGCTGCTACAGTTTGGTTGAAATTAGAGTGAATTCTTCCACCTGTCATTTCGTTAATGTAAACCATCATTCCATTAACATAAGTATTTTTCAGTTTAGAGATGGTTCTGTATCTAATTAAATAACTTATAATTTCATGCTTATCTTCTAGTTTTTCTAATACTTCAATATCTGTAGAATATCCTGTTTTGGTTTTTTTAATTACGGGCAATTTTAGTTTCTCAAACAAAATTTCTGCCAATTGCTTTGTAGAGTTTATGTTAAATTCTACTCCTGCCTGAATATAAATATTTTCAACAAGTCCCTCTAACTCTAATTCCAAATTTTTGCCAATTTCTATTAGTGCATCTTTGTCAACTTGAACTCCAGTGTACTCCATATCTGCAAGTACGTATACTAGGGGTAATTCTATTTCGTTATATAGTTTAAGCATATCATAATCTTCAAGCTTAGATAATTGGAGATTGTGAACTTCATCAATCAACTCCAATATTGATAGTAAATAATCATCTTGAACCTTATTTTCCCAATGTTCAGAGTTGTCTTTTAATGCTTTTTTATCAGGAAAGTTAGCTTCTAGGGTAATTCCATATTTTGCAGCTATTCTATCCATTGAATAATCTGAATCCGTTGGATTTAGTAAATATTCAGCGATTACAACATCTCCCAAATAATTTTTCAATTCCATATTTTGGCTTATTATGTGAAGAATATCTTCCTTGATTTCATATCCTATTTTTACAATTTTTTCATCTTTAAATAAATCATTTAAAAATTCAATATTACCATCTTCAATATCATTAATAAAATAGGTATTATTACACAATAACCCCACTTTAAAAATTTTACCCCCTAAATAGGGCTTATTACTTGTCAAAAATTTAAATGCAAAGTACCCATTTTCTTTTACAGTGTTAACTATCTCTTCTATGGGTTCATTATTTTTTATATTTTTCTTTGATACTTCTTCTAAAAGTGTACTCTCATCCTGAACTTCCAATCTTTTCATGATAGAGTTAAGCTCATATTTATTTAAAATTTCACCGAGCAAAATGTCATCATATTTAACTAGTTTTAAATCGCTTATTTTAAAGTCTAGGCTCACATCAGTATCTATCTTGGAAAGTTCTTTGCTAATAAATGCAATATCTTTATTATCAATAATTTTTTGATTTGTTTTATTTATTTTCAAATTCCCAATATTTTCATAAAGATTTTCGATGCTTCCAAATTCTTGTATTAATTTTAAAGCTGTTTTTTCTCCTACTCCAGGAATACCTGGAATATTATCAGACTTGTCGCCCATTAAAGCTTTTAGATCTACAATTTGCTTTGGAGTAATACCCATCTCTGAGTAAATCGTTTCGACATCATAAATTCCCAATTCACTGATACCAGTTTTTGTATATAGAAGTTTTGTAGATTCATTTACTAATTGTAAGTAATCTTTATCTCCTGTCAACAAATAAACTTCATTCTCTGCGTTACTTAATTCTTTTGCTAGTGTTCCTGCTATATCATCTGCTTCATAACCTGGCAATTCGTAATAATTTACCTTAAAAGCTGTTAAAATTTCTTTAATATATCCAAATTGTTCCGAAAGTTCTTCTGGTGCAAGAGATCTGTTGGCTTTGTAATCCACATATATATCTGATCTAAAAGTTGGTCCAGATAAATCAAAACACACACCAACACCAGTTGGTTCTATTAGCTCCAGTGCTTTTAATAATATATTCAAAAAACCCAATACAGCATTTGTACTTTTCCCTGTCTTTGTACTCATAGGCGGCAAAGCATAAAATGCTCGAAAAAGTATTGAACTCCCGTCTATGATTAGATATTTGTCCATTTACATCTCCTCTAATCTTTTATACTGGATGTTAGAAAATTTTCACCCATCCAGTATCTTACATCATATTATTATAACTCATATTTATAAAAATATAAAACTTATGAATTATTTTCTTTATTTAAGATTTTATTTAAGAAAATTCCAGTATAAGAATTTTTATTTTGGGCAACTTCTTCGGGAGTTCCAGTAGCCACTACTGTCCCTCCTCCTTCGCCACCTTCCGGTCCCAAGTCTATAACATAATCTACAGACTTTATTACGTCCAAATTATGTTCAATTACGATAACAGTACTACCCGTATCTACCAGTCTATTTAAAACATCTATTAGTTTGTGTATGTCAGCCGTGTGCAACCCTGTTGTGGGTTCGTCAAGAATATAAAGGGTTTTGCCAGTAGATATTTTACTTAATTCCGTGGACAATTTTATTCTCTGAGCTTCTCCTCCTGAAAGTTGTGTGGAAGGTTGTCCGATTTTTATATAACCTAATCCCACATCATGAAGGGTTTGTAATTTATTTTTTAATCTTTCGTAAACATCAAAAAATTCAATCGCTTCATCAACGGTCATTTCAAGAATTTCAGAAATAGTTTTACCCTTATACTTTACTTGTAGCGTTTCTCTATTATATCTTTTTCCTCCACAAACTTCGCAGGGAACATATACATCAGATAAAAAATGCATTTCTACTTTTATAATTCCATCGCCCTTACAAGCTTCGCATCTTCCACCTTTAACGTTAAAGCTAAATCGTCCCTTCTTATAACCTCTTGTTTTTGATTCAATTGTGTTTGCAAATATATCTCTAATTATATCAAAAGACCCAGTATAGGTCGCAGGATTTGACCTTGGAGTCCTTCCAATGGGACTTTGGTCTATCATTACCACCTTATCTAAGTTTTCTATGCCTTCAATTTTATCAAAGTCTCCTGGTATGATACTAGGATTGAAAAAGTTCTGCCACAGTTTTTTTGATAATATTTCATTTATTAAAGAAGACTTTCCAGATCCTGATACTCCTGTCACTGCAATAAATTTTCCCAAGGGAAATTCTACGTCTATATTTTTTAAATTATTTTCTCTAGCTCCTATTACTTTTAATATATTGCCATTTCCATTTCTTCTAGTTTCTGGAATTGGAATAAATTTCTTTCCTGATAAATATGCCCCAGTTATGGATCGCTTATTTCTTTTTATTTTAGATATACTACCGACTTCAACTATTTCTCCACCATGTACTCCTGCACCAGGTCCTATATCGACGATTAGATCAGCAGCTTCCATAGTATCTTCATCATGTTCAACTACAATCAGTGTATTTCCTATATCAGTTAATTCTCTCAAGCTAGCTAAAAGCAAATGGTTATCTCTTTGGTGCAACCCAATGCTTGGCTCATCAAGTACATAAGTTACGCCAACCAACTTGGAACCTATTTGTGTGGCCAACCTAATACGTTGAGCTTCTCCTCCAGAAAGTGTACCTGTCATTCTTGCTAAATTTAAATAATTTAATCCTACTTCCTTTAAAAAGTACAACCTGGATTTAGCTTCTCTAACTATCTGTTCGGCAATAATTTTATCTTTTTCTGATAATACCAAGTTTTCAATAAATTCGATTTCGTCGTCAATATTCATTTCAGTGAAATCTGAGATGGATTTTCCGTCTATCTTTATAGAAAGCACTTCTGGTTTTAATCTTTTTCCATGGCAGTCAGGACATGTCACTTCTGTCATAAAATCATCAATACGATCATGACTAAAATCACTAGAAGTAGATTCAAATCTTCTTTTTAGATTAGGAATAATTCCTTCAAAGTCCCCTGAGTAATCTCTATTTCCTGAATAAAAGCTTTTAAATTTAAATTTAATAGTTTCATCACTTCCGTGGAGAAGAGCGTCCATAAATTCTTTTGGTGCTTCTGTCAGTGGTCTGTCTGCATCAAAATTATAAGCTTTTGCTAGTGCTTCCATCATTGTCAAATAATAGGTTCCCTTACCAGATGAATATGCTGCTACAGCACCTTCTGAAATTGATTTATTCATATCTGGAATTATTTTTCTTATATCTGGTCTCTTTGAGAATCCTATACCGTTACAAGTAGGACATGCGCCGAAAGGAGCATTAAAAGAAAACAGTCTAGGAGTGATTTCTTCATATGATATACCACAATTTACACATGTTAATTCGGTATTTAAAGTTACTCTTTTGTCGCCTATGATGTCAATGATAGCTATCCCTTCGCCTTCTTTCACAGCTAATTCAAGGGAATCATATAGCCTATTTCCTAAGTCATCTCTAACGATTAGTCTATCTACAACTATTTCTATATCATGCTTTTTGTTTCTGTCTAATTGAATTTCTTCGTCAAGTGTAATGACCTCTCCGTCAATAACTACGCGAGAAAAACCATCTTTTTGAATTTTTTCAAGAAGAGCCCTATGGTCACCTTTTCTTCCTCTTACTACAGGAGCCAAGATCATTATCCTAGTTCCTTCATTTAAAGATTTTACATAGTCCCCCATTTGGTCTATGGTCATGCTTTCTATGGGTTTTCCACATTTAGGACAATACGGTACACCTATATTAGCATACAACAATCTCAAATAATCATAAATTTCCGTAGTAGTTCCTACTGTAGATCTAGGATTTTTACTCGTAGTTTTTTGGTCTATTGCTATAGAAGGACTCAAGCCTTCAATATTTTCTACATCGGGCTTATCCATTTGTCCTAAAAACTGCCTAGCATAACTAGATAAGCTCTCTACATATCGTCTTTGTCCTTCTGCATATATTGTGTCAAATGCAAGAGAAGATTTACCAGAGCCTGAAATCCCTGTAAAAACTATAAATTTATCTCTAGGTAATTCTAAGTCCACATTTTTTAAGTTGTGGACTTTTGCGCCTTTAATCTTGATTTTGTTCTCTGTCATATTTTTTTTTCGCCTTATTATAATATTTCCTTAATTCTTTACCTTTATCTCTGTATTCAGCAGCCAACTCGAAATCAAGTTTTTCCGCAGCTTCCAGCATATTAACTTCTATTACTTCTATCATAGCAGCTAAATCATCCATTGAATATTTATTGGAATAATCTACAGTATCTTCTGCTACTAAAGTCGATTCAATTACATCCCTGATAGATTTTTTTACAGATCTTGGTGTAATATTATGTTCGATATTATACTGATTTTGAATTTCCCTTCTTCTTTTAGTTTCTTCAATAGTTTTAGCCATACTTTTAGTGATTGTATCTGCATACATTATGACCTTACCATTAATATTTCTAGCAGCCCTACCTGAAGTTTGAATTAAAGATGTTTCAGATCTTAAAAAACCCTCTTTATCTGCATCTAAAATAATTATAAGAGAAACCTCTGGCAAGTCTAAACCTTCACGTAGCAAGTTTATTCCAACCAATACGTCATGCTCACCCATTCTTAGGTTTCTAATTATTTCCATTCTCTCTATTGTTTCTACGTCAGAGTGCATATAGGTAACTTTTATGCCCATCTTTTTTAAATAGGTAGTCAAATCCTCTGCCATTTTTTTTGTTAAGGTAGTGATTAAAACTCTTTCGTCATTTTCAACAACTCTATTTATCTCAGATATTATGTCATCTATTTGATTTTTTGAAGGTCTAACTTCTATAACTGGATCTATAAGCCCAGTAGGTCTAATAATCTGCTCCACTATAGTATCTGTTTTATTAAGCTCGTATGGTCCAGGAGTTGCAGATGTATAGATAGTTTGATTCATCATTTTCTCAAATTCTTTAAATTGTAATGGTCTATTATCTAAAGCAGATGGAAGTCTAAATCCATACTCCACTAATGTCGTCTTCCTAGATTTGTCACCTTCATACATTCCTCTTATTTGTGGAATAGTTACGTGAGACTCATCTATAATCGTCATAAAATCCTTTGGAAAATAGTCTATTAAGGTATAGGGTCTAGAGCCTGCTTCCCTTTGACTTAAATGTTTTGTATAGTTTTCTATACCTGAGCAAAATCCTACTTCTTTTAGCATTTCCAAATCATATCTAGTTCTTTGCTCAATTCTTTGAGCTTCTAACAATTTTCCATTGTCTTCAAAATATTTTATTCTTTCTTTTAGCTCTTCTTCAATTGTTATAATAGCCTTTTCTACTTTTTCTTGTGTAGTAGCATAATGAGACGCAGGAAATACTGATATATGTTTACGGAAGCCTATAATTTCACCAGTTAAATAATTTATTTCCGTTATCCTATCAACTTCATCGCCAAAAAATTCCACCCTATAAGTATTTTCTGAAGATGACGCTGGGAATATTTCCAAAGTATCTCCCTTGACTCTGAAAGTTCCCCTCTGAAATTCGTAATCATTTCTATCATACTGAATCTCTACTAGCTTTCTTATTACTTCATTTCTATCTTTAATCATCCCTGGTCGTAAAGATAAGACCAGAGTACTATAATCTATCGGGTCACCCAAGCCATAAATACATGATACTGAAGCTACAATTATTACATCTCTTCTTTCAAAAAGAGACAGTGTAGCAGAGTGTCTTAATTTATCAATTTCATCGTTAATAGAGGAATCTTTTTCAATAAAAGTATCAGACTGAGGAACATACGCCTCTGGCTGATAATAATCATAATATGAAACGAAGTATTCCACTGCATTATCTGGGAAAAACTCTTTAAATTCGCTAGCTAATTGATATGCCAACGTTTTATTATGAGCAATTACCAATGTGGGTTTTTGAACTCTTTCAATCACATTGGCCATTGTGTATGTCTTTCCTGAACCAGTAACACCCAGTAAGATCTGGTCAGTGTTATTGGAATTAATACTATTTACTAAACTGTCTATAGCTTGAGGTTGATCTCCCATCGGAGTATAATCCGATTTTAAAACAAATTTATTCATATTCACCTCATTAGAACGTTTGTTTATATTTTAATACTATATTCATTTATTGTCAAATAACAAAGTCGACATAAATGTCGACTTACTTTTAAAACTTTTTATTCAATTCTTCGATTGCACGTTGGAGTTGATTATCTTTGTCTATATTTTCTAATCCTATTATTAACGTAGGATCATTTAATTTGATTTCTATATCAGGTTCTATCCCAACTTTGTGCACTGTATTACCTTTCGGTGTGAAATATTCAGAAATTGTCAGCTTAATTCCATCTTTAGTGGAAAATCTGTTAATGCTTTGAACGACACCTTTTCCAAAAGTTTTTTCGCCAATCAATATAGTTCTTCCATAGTCTTTAAGTGCTCCTGAAACTATTTCAGAGGCGCTTGCAGTACCACCATTAATCAATGTTACTAATGGCAAATCTATCATGGCTTTGTCAGAGTAGCCCTCGTCGGATCTAACTCCTCCTTTGATTTCTGTGTAATAAATTAATCCTTCTGGTAAAAGCATATCTGCAATATCAGCGCACACATCCATCAGCCCACCTGGATTTGATCTTAAATCTAAAATTATTCCCTTAACATTTCTATCTATTTTTTTAGTTGCTTCTACAAATTCTTTATGAGTATTTTCATTAAATTGTGAAATGCTAATGTACAAAATATTATCTTTGATAACTTCAGACTCAACTGTAACTACAGTTATTTCATCTCTCATTACGTCGATATCAAATGTTTTAGGTTTTTCATTTTCCATTCTCATAACTGTCAGAGTAACAGGCGTGCCTCTTTTTCCTCTAATTAATTTAGAAGCTTCACTGGCATCGTCTCCACTTAACTCTACACCATCTACTTTTAAAATCCTGTCCTTAGGAAGTAGACCTGCTTTTTCTGCAGGGGTATTTCTTATAGGGGCAACAACAGTTACAAATCCATCTTGTGAATTTATATAAACTCCTATCCCGAAGAATTTTCCTGATGTATCTTCCATCAATTCGTTAAATTCTATTTCAGTTAAATACTCAGAATATGGATCATCCAAAGCTGAAACCATACCTTTTAATTGGCCTGTGTAAAGCTCTTGTTGATCCACATCACGTAAATAATTTTCATTAATATAATTTTCTAAAAATAATAATCTTCGCTTCTGTTCGTTGTCAAGTTCACCATTTTTACTTAAAACAGCACTATTTCTACCGCTAAGACTTCTTCCCATAGTGTAAGAGGTTAAATTGGTAACCAATAATATTGCAAGTAGAAGAAATAAACTGGATTTTTTCTTCATATTACTACCTCTACAACCACGCTAAAGGATCTGTTGTACTTCCATTAACCCTAACTTCAAAATGAAGATGAGGTCCTGTAGAATACCCTGTGCTACCACATAAAGCAATAGTTTGGCCTGCGTCCACATAATCTCCGACCTTGACGTTTAAAGAAGAGTTATGAGCATAAACAGTAACGATATTATTACCATGGGATATCATTACAGCATTACCATATCCACCTTGCCATCCTGAAAATATTACAATACCGCTATTAGCAGCTTTTATAGGTGTCCCAGATGGTGCAGGGATATCAATTCCCGCGTGGAATTTTTGCGTATTAAATATAGGATGAATCCTCATTCCATAGTAAGAACTAATACTAGAATATCCACTTACTGGCCAAGTTAATTCACCGCTTCCTCTAGAAACATAGGTGCTAGCAGCATTTTGTGAAGCAGAATCCGCTCTTCTTTTAGCTTCTTCGGCTCTTTTTCTAGCTTCTTCTTCGGCCTTACGTTTAGCTTCCAATTCTTGTTCCAACTGAACAATTTGTTGATCTAATGAATTAGTTAAATTCACAAAATTGTCGTATTGGTCTTCTGCTAAAGCTTTATTTTCTTGTAGAACTGACATATACTGCATTTTTTGTCTATTAGCATTTTCAAGTTCCGATTTTTTAATAATTTCAGCATCAAGTTTAGCTTGATATTCTTCTCTTTGTATTCGAAGCTTTGCTTCAGTTTCTTCTATAAATCTTATTTGATTATTTGTAAAATCTAAAAGCTCTTTATCTTGATTTACTACGTTTTCTACAATATCAAGCCTAGTAAGCATATCAACAACACTAGAGGATCCCATAAATACTTCTAAAAATATGGTATCCCCACTTTTATATTGTTCTCTTAATCTTGAGTTTAATTCTTCTTGTTTTTCAGATAATTTTTCCCTAGCTAATGCTAAATCAGATTCATTTTTTTCAATATCTAGTTCTAAAGAAGTAATTTGACTTCTTAAACTTTGCAATTCTGATTGGGACCTACTAATTTGGTAATCCAATGATCTAATATCATTGGCAACTTGTGAAACTTTAATATTAAGACCAGAAATTTCAGCTGCTTGAGCTTCAATTTGCCTATTAATTTCTTGTTTTTGTTCTTTAAGTCCTTGTAATTGAGAATTTGCCAATACTACTGAATTTCCCAATAGCAACATGCAACAAGTGACCGTAAAGACTTTTTTTATTTTTTTTCTAAACAAATTTACACCTTCAAATATTTTTTTATTGACGTTAAACTTCCAATTGAACCAATTCCTATTGCAATTGCTGCAAATATTATTCCAATATCCAAAGCTATTTCGTTTATCTCAATAAGTTGATATGAAACGTATTCGTATATAGGACGTTCATATACCTCGATAAACTTATTATATATATAAAATACACTAGCTAAAGATAATGAGGAACCTAGTATGGAATAAAACAATCCCTCTATTACAAAGGGTCCTTTAATAAATGATTCAGAAGCTCCAACATACTTCATTATTTCAATTTCTTCGCCTCGTGACGCTATGGCTATCTTTATTATATTCGAAATCACAAAAATTGACAAGGTGACAATTACAATAAAAGCAACAAAACCACCAATTTTTATTACTCTGTCAACTTGTATGAATTTTTCTATAAGATCTTTGTAGTATCTTATTTCTTCTACTCTAGTGTCTGCATCTAAAGTTTCAACTAATTGATCTGCAGTGTCAATATTTTTCAACTCTATTATTATAGATGCAGGAAACGGATTTTTTTCTAATCCTGATTGAATGAAGCTACCCTCACTAAACATATCTTGTGCTTTAATTATTGCCTGTTCTTTGGAAACATATGTTAGCATTTCAATTTCAGGTTTTTCACTTAATTCAAATAATAATTCGTCTGTTTGTTCTACTGTAGTATCATCATTAAGATACACAATAACTTTATCAAGGCTGCTATTAATGGTTTGAACAAATCCATTTATATTCAAAACAGCCAACAGCAATATTCCTACTATTAACATAACTGCAAAAATTGTAACTATAGAAACTAATCCCATGCCTTTATTTCGCCAAATGCTAATAAAGCCATTTACCATCATAGTTTTAAATGATCTAATCTTCCTCACTATAATAGCCTCCAGTTTCATCCCTTACTACTCTACCATGGTCTATTTTTACAACTCTTTTTTGATACTCATCTACAATATTCTTAGCATGAGTTGCCATAATAACAGTAGTCCCTTTGGAGTTTATGTTATTAATGATTTCCATGATTTCCATAGCCGTATCCATATCTAAATTTCCAGTAGGTTCGTCCGCCATCAATAGTTTAGGATTATTCACAACGGCTCTTGCTATTGCGACCCTTTGGGACTCGCCTCCGGATAATTCGTTTGGATAGCTATTTGCTCTTTCGTGCAAGTTAACTAAAGACAAAACAACTGGGACTCTCCTTTTTATATCTGCAGAGCTAGTTCCAATTATTTCAAGTGCATAAGCTACATTTTCGTATACAGTTTTGTTAGGGAGAAGTCTAAAATCTTGAAACACAACTCCCATTTTTCTTCTATGAAACGGAATTTGTCGTCTACTTAATTTTGTAATATTCTTATTTTGGAAGTAAATATTGCCTTTTGTAGGTACTTCCTCTTTCGTAAGAAGTTTTAAAAGAGTAGACTTTCCTGCTCCACTAGGACCAACTATAAAAACAAATTCACCTGGGGTGATGTTTAAGTCGATGTCGTCTAGAGCTACAACTCCATTATCATATTTTTTATAAATCTTTTCAAATCTTATCATTTTTCACCTTTGGAATTCTATTCCACTGAATATTATAGTATAATATTATAGAAAATGAAAGTGGTGAATATTTATGAATAAGATATCTTGGAGAAAATTAATAATTCAAAAACGAAGTGAGCTATCATCGTCAGAAAAAGAGAAGCTATCAAATCAAGTAATTGAAAGACTTGTAAATACAAATGAATATGATAAAGCAAAAAATATCTTCATTTTTGTTAGTACTGAAGATGAAGTTTTTACACATAATTTCATCAAAAATTCAATAAAATTAGGGAAAAATATTTATATTCCACACGTAGATCCAATTAAAAAATTGATGTATGCATCAAAATTAGAAAATTTTGACGACTTAGAAATGGGATTTTATGATATACTTTCCCTGCCAGAGTCAAAACTCAAGATAGTAAACCCAGAAGAATTAGATTTGATAGTAGTGCCAGGTTTAGTTTTTGGGAAAAATTTATATAGAATCGGCTATGGTGGTGGATATTATGACAAGTACCTCTCAAATCCAAATTTAACTGCTATTAAAATTGGAATATGTTACGAATTCCAAGTCGTTGAAAAAGTGGATTTTGATATTTACGATATGCCAGTTGATAAAATAATTACAGAATATGAAGAATATGAAAGTAGGAGATAATATGAGTAGAACCCAAGGAACAATTGCTAGAGGAATTAGAACGCCTATTATAAGAGAAGGTGATAATTTAATTGATATTGTCTTTCACTCAGTAGCATTAGCTGTAGAATCTGAAAAAATAGAATTAAAAGACAAGGATATAATTGGAATTACTGAATCTCTAATAGCTAGAGCCCAAGGTAATTATTGTACGACTAAAGATATCTCTACAGATATTAAGTCAAAATTTGGCGAACACATTGGAGTAGTATTTCCAATATTAAGTAGGAACAGATTTTCTCTTATATTAAAAGGCATTGTCGAAAGCGGTAAAAAAGTCACATTATTATTAAGCTATCCTTCTGATGAAGTAGGCAATCATTTAATGAGCTTAGATAAATTAGATGAATTAAAAATAAATCCTTATGATACCGTTTTAGATGAAACAGAATATCGTAATCTTTTTGGCGATAAGGTGTACCACGAATATACTGGAATAGATTATGTTAAACTTTACAAAGACATTGGAGGAGAGAACTTACAAATAATTTTTGCCAATGACCCAAGAGTTATATTGAATTATACGGATGAGGTGTTGGTTTCTGATGTCCACACAAGGATGAGAACAAAAAGGCTTATAGAAGAAGCCGGTGCTAAAGTTAGTTATACTTTAGACGATATATTATCTAGTTCAATTGATGGAAGTGGTTTCAATCCTGAATACGGTGTCTTAGGATCGAACTTGGCATCTCAAGACGAATTGAAACTTTTTCCCAGAGATGGTCAATATTATGTAGAGGCAATTCAAAAAAAATTCAAGGAATTTTATGGAGTTACTCTTGAGGTAATGGTTTATGGTGATGGTGCATTAAAAGATCCAGTTGGTAAGATCTGGGAACTAGCTGATCCAGTAGTCTCTCCTGCATTTACAGAGGGTCTCAAAGGAATACCAAATGAGATTAAGATTAAATACATTGCAGATACTGAATTGGAAAATGTTTATGGCGAAGAAGCTGTAAAAATGATAAAACAAAAAATCTATGCTAAAGACGGAGATTTATTTGGTAGAGCCGAATCATTGGGAACCACTCCTAGACAGTTAACAGATTTAATTGGCAGCTTGTGTGATTTGGTCTCTGGAAGTGGAGACAAAGGAACACCTGTAGTACTAGTACAAGGATACTTTGATAATTTTGCTTCAGAATAAAAAACGCCAGAGTCTATAGAAAATTTTCTAGACTCTGGTATTTTTTAACGTCTTTTTATTTTAGACTTGTATCTTCTTTTTACTCTAGTCCTTCTTGTAGAAAGCCCTATTACCACAGAAATCAAAAGAGATGTAATAATATAAAATAATATATCAAATCTCCTTCCAGTTATAGTTGATAATAGAATGAATGGACTCAGAAATACTTGGGCAGGTAGCATTAATATATTCATATCTTGTGAAAAGTCCATTCCGCCTCCCAAATAAGCTAGAAAAAACAATCCCAGTCCAACTATAAATACTAATAAAAAATTTAAAAAATCTTTAGAAGGATGTTCTTTAATGCTTACAATCTTCCCACATATTATAAATAGCAATACATAAAAAATCGCAAAAAACACCTTCATCACTAGATTATTAAATTGAGTTGTTGAGCTGCGATATAAGGTGTCAAAGGCAGTTAAAATTCCATAAGTTATTCCTAAAACTAAAAAATAATAAATAAAAACCTTTAGATTATTTTTGAACATATTACTTTGCCCCAGTTGCTCCTTCTGAAAGCATCATCTTCTTCATACCATCTGTATATTTAACTGAATCGTCTAAAAATATCCAGTAGCATTCGGCACCTTCAATACTTTCTATTAGATCTAATCCTTCTTCATAGGGCATTAAAAATACTGCAGTCGATAAAAAATCCGCCAATCCAGAATCTTCATGAACTACTGTAACTCCTCTAAAGTATTCCCCAGGTTGTAGTGTATCCCTGTCTATTAGATGGTGGTAATTCTTATTATCTACAATAAAATACCTCTGATAATCACCACTTGTAACGACAGATAGATCCTTTACAAAAATCGTCTCCACAATATTGGATTCGTCTTTAGTACCATATAGCACGTCAGGATTCATAATTCCTATTCCCCACCTGCCCCTTAATCCGTCCAAAGGTTGTCCTATCGCTTTAACATTTCCACCTGCACTTATTAACAATGAATCACAGCCCATTTTTTCTAATTCATTGCCAACTATTTCAACTGCATATCCTTTTGCCGTGGCACCAACATCAATTCTAAAGTTTGGATTTTTTATAAAGACGGTTTTATTTTTTTCATCTAATTCTATATTCTCAACACCAACATATTTGTTGGCTTCTTCTAATTCTTCCAAGCTAGGTAATAATTCTGAACTTTCATATACTTTACTTGGATCGAGATCTTCGTTTATGTCTCTATACTTACTCCACACTTCAAGCACTGAACCTAAACTGATGTCTGTTTCGTCAGTGTATGTTTTAGAATATTCCAAAGAAATTTTTATCAAATCAAATAAATCATCAGAAACTTTAACAGGAGCTATACCTGCGTTTTCGTTTATAGTTTTTACATTATTGATTCCTTCATATTTGTCATATTTATTAAATTCTTTATGGAGTTCATTAAATCTGCTTTCAATATAATTATTATATTCTTCAGCTTTTTTTTCGTCCTCGACATACATTACTGTCCTAACCACAGTATCAAAAGTATTAAAAAAAGTATAACTGTGTTTATCATATACGCGCTCTTTACTTTTTGAATTACACCCTGTTAAGGTTAATATTAACAAAATTACTAATAACAATCTTTTTTTCATTATTCCTCCTCTAATCTAACATTAATTAACAAATTAATTGTATTTGTTATCTATCTTTTTTATTCATTTGATTCTTCATCTTCGATATACTCTAAAATATCTCCGGGCTGACATTCCAATGCCTTGCAAATCGCATCCAATGTTGTAAATCTTATAGCTCTAGCTTTATTATTTTTTAAAACTGATATATTGGCAATTGTTATTCCTACCTTTTGAGATAACTCTGTTACAGACATATTTTTTTCAGCTAATAATTCATCTATTTTAATAATTATCATACATTATACCTCATATGGTCAAATCGCTATCAATTTTTAATATTGTAGCTTTTTTTACTAGGATATGCAAAATTTTAGAAAACATCCCTATTATTAATGAAGATAAAATCACTAAAAATAATATTATTGCCAACAAAGGAGTAAAGTAATCATTAGCTAAAAACAGTATTAATACAACGAAAAATAAAAAGCATATTATTATACTTGCAATTGAAATAATGCTTAAGGCTTTCAAAGGCTTGTCTGTATAAATAACATCACTTAAAATATATTTGCTAAGCATAAATGTCTGTATTAATACAACAAAAAATGGAATAGCGCTTACAACTACAATAATACCTACTGGACGTGCTAAGTATGCTATCTCTGGATATGTATTAATTGAAAAGTCTATTAACTGAGGAAGTAAATAAATTGCAGCAAAAAGCATAATTATGCCCAGCGTTCCAATTACTCCCATGAAAATTCTTACTTGTTTTCTATCATCCATATTCATCTATCCTATAATTAAAAGTAATAATACTCCAAAAACTCCAAACATACCTACCATTATAGCACTAAATAAAGTCAAGTCCAGGTATATACCAAAGGGACCTCCGAAAAAATTTATTACGAATATAGCTACACCTCCAGCTAAGGCATTCATCAATAGTTTCATAATTATTTTAGTAGAAAGTTTAAATAGTAGAGTTATTATTAATAATATTACAATACCTGCAATAAAAGAAATAAAATATTCCATGATTACCTCCATGAATAATAATAACATAAATGGGGAATAATAAATATGAAAATAAATATATGGAGATGGTAATATGGAGAAATTGATATTATTCACTAGTAATAAATGCCCAGAATGTCCACCAATAATTGAAAAACTTGAAAATGAGGGAATAGAATTTAGAAATGTCGACATTTCCAATTCAATATCAGAGTTAAAAGAGTTTTTAAAGTTTAGAGATACCGAATCCTACTTTGATAAAATCAAAGAAGGTGGTTATGTAGGAGTTCCTACATTGATGGATGAAAAAGGTAATTTTTATAATCCAGTTAATATGGATGATTTTCAACAATTTAAATAAAAAAATTTAACGACTAGAACCTATGTGCAATTCTAGTCGTTTTCTTATTTTTCAATTCCAATTCTAGCTTGTACACCTTTTTGATAATAATGTTTTATCTCTTTCATCTCAGTTACTAAGTCTGCAATGTCAATTATTTCTTCTGATGCGTTCCTACCTGTAAGTACAAGTTCTATTTTAGGATTTTTATTTTTGATAGCATTCAACAACTCATCTGAATTTACCAAGCCTAAAGATACAGCCACTAATATTTCATCCAGTATAACTAAATCGTACTTATCAGAAAGTAAAATTTCTTCCACTTTTTTAAATCCTATATCTGCTTTTTTCTGGTCTTCTTCACTAGGGTTTTGTTCTATAAAATAATCAGATCCAAACTGTTCCATGGTAATATTTGAAAAATATTCAGGAAGTTTTAATTCTGAATAATCCATACCTTTTAAAAATTGCCCAATGTAAACTTCTAATCCAGCGCAAGCAGCTCTTACAGATAAACCCAATGCCGCAGTAGTTTTTCCCTTACCATTTCCAGTGTAAACATGTATATAACCTTTTTTCATAGCTCCTCATCTCCTAAAAATTTTAAAATCCCATTATGTTTAGTAATGGGATTTTGATTAAATTTAATAATCTAAATTATTATCTATATTGTCTTCTATTTGTGGCGTAACTTTATTTAAGATTTCCATAAATTCTTCACCAGTTATTGTTTCTTTTTCTAATAAATATCTAGAAATCTCATGGAGCTTATCCATATTTTCTTTAAGAATGTTAATTGCTGTCTCGTGAGCTTTTTCTACGATTCGCTTAACTTCTTCATCCACAATTCTGGCAGTTTTATCTGATGCATTCATCACAGTATCTCCGCCTAAATAAGGATTTACTTGACTTTCAATATTTACCATCCCAATTTCATCTGTCATGCCATATTGAGTAATCATTGCTCTAGCTATCTTTGTCGCTTGTTGTATATCATTGCTAGCGCCACTGGTTCTAGTATTGAATACCAACTCTTCTGCTGATCTTCCTCCAGTGAAGGTAACTATTTTGTTAAATGCATCTTCTGCAGTATATATATACTTATCTTCTTCATCTACTTGCATAGTATATCCCAATGCACCAGAGGTTCTTGGAACTATAGTAATTTTTGTTACTGGCGCAGAGTTAGTTTGTTTAGCTGCAACTAGTGCATGTCCAACTTCATGATATGCAATTATTTCCTTTTCCCTTGGACTGATAACAGCATTTTTCTTTTGATATCCTGCTATAACAACTTCGACACTTTCATGTAAGTCTTCATTTTCTACTCTATTTCTTCCCTGTCGTACAGCTCGCAAAGCTGCTTCATTTACCATATTAGCAAGGTCTGCACCACTGGCACCAGCAGTTGATCTTGCAATAAGGTTAACATCCAAATCTGGAGCATGTCTTACATTTTTTAAATGCACTTTCAAAATATCTTCTCTTCCCTTTAAATCAGGAAGTTCAACAGGAATACGTCTATCAAATCTACCAGGTCTTAATAACGCAGGGTCTAGAGTATCAGGTCTATTAGTAGCACCTAAAATTACAACCCCTTTATTAGCGTCGAATCCATCCATCTCAGAAAGCAATTGATTTAGAGTTTGTTCCCTTTCATCATTGCCTCCAAAGCCCATGGAGTCTCTTTTTTTACCGATAGTATCAATTTCATCAATAAAAACGATACACGGCGCCTTTTTATTAGCTTCTTCAAAAAGATCTCTAACCTTTGCAGCTCCTAATCCGACAAACATCTCGACAAAATCGGAACCTGATATTGAAAAGAAAGGAACTTTTGCTTCCCCTGCAACTGCTCTGGCTAACAAAGTTTTACCTGTTCCTGGTGGACCAACTAATAGTGCGCCTTTAGGAAGTTTAGCTCCTATACTAGAATATTTTTGAGGTTGGTGTAAAAAATCCACTATCTCAGTCAATGCTTCTTTGGCTTCATCTTGTCCTGCGACATCTTCAAATGTAATTCCTTCAGTGGATTCCGCATAAATTTTTGCATTTGATTTGCCTAAATTCATGGCACCAGCTCCACCACCCATGTTCTTAAATAAAACTCTACTAAATACCATCCAAATACCGACAAAAAACAATATTTGAAACACTAAACTTAGTATAGATGTTAGTATTGCATTTCTTTCTTCAGATACTCTTCCAAATTCTACTCCATTTTGATGTAATCTAGCTATCAACTCGCCATCTTCACCATATTCGAATTTTTGAACAGAATAAATATTATCGGCATCTTCTTTTAATGTATATTTAATACGCTTATCTAAGATTTCTGCTTTTTCTATCTCACCATTATCAGTTTGACTTATAAAAGTATCATAACTGACCTCCGTCACTGAATCCTTTGCAAACCGAGGCAGAATAAAAAAGTTAACAAGAATCATAATGCCGATTACAATTAGATAAAAATATGAATTCGGCATCTTAGTATTTTTTTTCATCTTTCCCTTCTTTCTAAATATATTGTATGTATTAGTAATTTTACCCTAGTAGGAGAAAATAAATCAAAGCTCGGCATTAAAATAGCCAAGCTTTGGGTGTTTTCACACAATTTCACTTATTTTTTATAATTCTTTATTGCATTTTTAATTACATCGTCACTTGCAATGTATGGAAGTGTAAGATGATCTTTTCCTTCTGTTATTTCATTGTATTCTATACAAGTTGAAATAGCATTTTCGTTTCTAGCCCATGATCTACGAGCTACTCCACCCATAACGTCCCATGGCATTGCTGTTTTAATTACTTTATCTATTTCTTCTGATCCATCCAGTACAAGACCGAATCCTCCGTTGATAGATTTTCCAATACCTACTCCACCACCATTATGCAGTGCTATCAAGCTCATACCTCTTGCTGCATTTCCAGCGAAGATTTGAGTAGCTTGGTCTGCCATTATGTTGGATCCATCATAAATATTAGAAGTTTCTCTAAATGGTGAGTCTGTTCCACCAGTATCGTGGTGGTCTCTTCCTAGCATGATTGGTCCTACTTTTCCTTCTCTTACTAGTTCATTGAATTTCAAAGCTATGTCTCTTCTACCTAATGCATCTGAGTAAAGAATTCTTGCTTTTGTTCCAACTACCATCTTATTCTTTTCTGCATCTCTAATCCAAATCCAGTTATCTCTATCTTGGTATCTTCTATCTGGATCGATTATCTCCATTGCTGCGTGGTCAGTTGTTCTTAAGTCTTCATCTTTTCCACTTAAGCATACCCATCTGAATGGTCCATATCCAAAGTCGAATAGTCTTGGCCCTAAGATATCTTCTACATATGATGGCCAGATGAATCCATGTCTGTCATCTAAACCGTTTTTAGAAATTTCTTTTACGCCTGCATCGAATATAGCTTTCATAAATGAGTTACCATAGTCGAAGAAATAAGTTCCTCTAGAACATAATGTTTTAATTAATTCATAATGTTCTTTCAAAGTTTGATTTACTAGTTCTTTGAATTTCTCTTTGTCTGTTGCTAATAATTCTGTTCTTTCTTCAAATGTTACTCGAACTGGGCAATATCCACCTGTATATGGTTCGTGACATGATGTTTGGTCTGAAAGTAGTGGAATTTCAATATTATTATCAACTGCATATTGCAATAAGTCTACAATATTTCCATGGAATGCTATTGCTCTTGGTTCTTTTTTATCCATGTATTCTTTTGCAATGTCAAAAGCTGCTTTTGGATCTTCTACTCTTTCGTCTACCCAACCTTGTTCGTATCTTGTACCTATTCTAGAGTCGTCAACTTCTGCAATTATTGACACTCCACCTGCAATGTTACAAGCCTTTCCTTGCGCTCCACTCATTCCACCTAGTCCTGAAGTTACAAATAGTACTCCTGCTAAGTTGCCTTCATCTGGAATTCCTAATTTTAGTCTTCCTGCATTTAAAAGTGTGTTGTAAGTTCCGTGAACGATTCCTTGTGGTCCGATATACATCCATCCACCTGCAGTCATTTGTCCGTAGTTAGCTACTCCCATTGCTGCTGCTCTGTTGAAGTTTTCTAAATCGTCATACATTCCTATCATCAATCCATTTGTAATGATAGTTCTAGGTGCTTCTTTTCTAGAATTAAATAGTCCCACTGGATGTCCTGAATAGATTACCAATGTTTGCTCATCTGTAAGTTCTTCCAAATACTTCATAATCAATCTGTATTGCATCCAGTTTTGACATACTTGTCCTGTCTCTCCATATGTTACTAATTCATATGGATATAATGCAATTTCAAAGGAAAGATTGTTGTCAATCATGACTTGGAATGCTTTTCCTTCAATACAATTACCTTTGTATTCGTCAATAGGTTTTCCGTGAAGTTCTTCTGTTGGTCTAAATCTATATCCATAGATTCTTCCGTGAGTCATTAATTCTTCATAAAACTCTGCAGCCATTTCTTCGTGAAACTCCTCTGGTATATACCTAAGTGCATTTTTAAGTGCTAGTTCCACTTCTTGTTCTGATAGATCCGCCTCTCTTTTTGGTGCTCTTCTGATACCTGGTGTAAACTTTGGGTATTCTGGTAAAATACCGTCTAGTTTAATCTTCATTGCTTTTGAAATTTCTGAATTTTTGTGCATTTTTCATCATCCTTTGCGATTATATTTCTGTTCTGTTAGCAATCGCAATATTAATGGTTTCTTTGTCAAAAAAGTCCATATCACTGCCATAAGGTAGACCGTATGCGATTTTGGTAACTTTAATTCCAAGGGGTTTTAGTAGTTCAGATAAATAAATAATTGATGCCTGTCCACTTGCATTAGGATTAAAAGCCAAAATTATTTCATTTACATCATTGTCTCTAATTCTTTCTAACAAGTTTTTAATTTTAACATCGCCATCTGAAGCACTTACAATATCACCATGTAATACATGGTATAACCCGTCATACCTCTCTGCCTTTTCTATAGATAAGACATCCTTTGGATATTCCACAACGCATATTACGCGATGGTTTCTATCCTCAGCCTTGCAAATTTCACAAGGGTCTGTATCTGTAACATTATTACATATGCTGCATAGGCCTGAATTTTCTTTAGCCTTTGTTATAGCATCTGTCAATTGGATAACTCTATTGCTATCCAAATCTATTATATGATACGCCAATCTTTGAGCTGTCTTTTTGCCGATTCCGGGAAGTCTAGATAATTGGTTTATTAAATTATCTATTGGACTGTCCATTAACTTAGCCCCGGTATATTTAAACCGCCAGTGAATTTAGACATTTCTTTATTGGTCATTTCATCTATTTCTCTAATTGCAGAATTTACACAAGCTATTATTAAATCTTGTAGCATTTCTGCATCATCGGGTTCTATTATATCTTCATCTATATATAGTTCTAGAAGTTCCTTCTTTCCATTCATCACGGCTTTTACAGCTCCACCACCTGATGAAGTTTCAATAGTTCTTTCTTCTAGTTCAGCTTGAGTTTTTTCCATATCTTTTTGCATTTTCTCAAACTGTTTCATCATATTGTTCATGTTTTTGGGCATACCGCCAAACCCTCTTCCCATAATCCCTCCTAGAGTATTTTTATATTTTCTTCCCCTACAAGCTTGGTCAAAGTTTCTATGTCTTTTTCTATTGCATTGTAGCTTTTGTCATCAATAAATATAGAATCAACTTTTATATCCATATTATAAAACATACTTACAACGTTTTCAAGGAATTCACGATTTTCTATTCTCATTAAATTATTTTTGTGAAATTCATACTCTTTAGAAAATCCCAAAACTATTTTTCCATTTTTATAATCCATAAGGCTCGCTTCGATTATATATGCATGTAACAGTTTTCTCGTAGAATTTCTCACCTCTGCTAGTATCTCATTCCAATCATTTTTTATTCTCTTAAGATCAAGAGTTTGCTTGCTTTCCTTTGGAACCTTCTCATCAGGAGTTATATTAATTTTTTCCTCATTTGACGTTTCGTTTATGTGCATTTCTACTTTATCCACAAGATCAACATCACTATCAATTATAGCTTCATTGGAATTAATTTCAAGAACAGATGGAGAAACTTCGTTTTCTTTATTTGTTTCGATAAAATTATTATTTTTATTTAGAATTTCTAACATCACTATTTCTAAAAGCGTACGCTTTTGTTGAGAATATTTGATTTCACTTAATTGATTAATCATTTTTTCCATGAATAAAAGAATATTTTCCAAAGAAAATTTTTTACTTTGCTCAATATATTGTTCTTCGTTTGCGTGGATTAATCTGGACAAAGAATCTTTAGAAACTTTAGCAAGCATTAAACTTCTAAAATGATTTAAAATATCTTTTCCCAATTGCTCAATGTCTTTTCCCGATGAAATAGTTTCGTCTAATATTTCTAGTAATTTTCCCGGTTCTTCTTCATGAATTGTATTTATTAATTGAAAAAGTATATCAGTACTCACTACTCCTAAAATATTTGCAGCGAAATTATATTCAATATTTTTTTCTCCTGAAGATACAAGTTGCTCCATGATACTTTGAGCATCTCTCATGGAACCATCTGAGTTATTAATTATTAAATTATAAGTTTTATCATCTAGAGTAATTCCCTCATTTTTTGAAATTAACTGTAAAGATGATTTAATTTCTTTTGAGCTTATTCTTCTAAATTGAAATTTTTGACATCTAGATAAAATCGTTAGAGGTATTCTTTCTTGTTCAGTAGTCGCCAGAATAAAAATTAAATGAGCAGGTGGTTCTTCCAGTATTTTTAATAGTGCATTAAATGCCTCTCTGGTTAACATATGAACCTCGTCTATAATATAGACCTTGTATTTTAATGAAGTAGGCTGATAAAATGCTCTATCTTTGAGATTACGTATATGATCTACCCCACTATTACTAGCTCCGTCCATCTCGATGATATCTATAGACGAATCATCTAAGCTCTCCAAACAACTTGCGCATACATTGCAAGGTTTCTCGCCATCAGATTCACAGTTCACTGCCCTAGCTAAAATTTTTGCACAAGAAGTTTTTCCAGTTCCTCTTGTTCCCGAGAACAAATAGGCATGGGAAATAGTGTTAGTCTTTAGTTGATTTTTTAATACTCTGGTTATATGTTCTTGGCCTATAACATCATCAAATGTTTTAGGTCTGTATTTCCTATATAAAGCTTTATACATAAATATTTTATCCTCCGTAAATCATTATAAACCTTTTTCAAGAAAATTTAAACCATGAAACCCTCATCTATGATATTCAATTATAAAAATCAAAGAAACCTCCAATTCTTTGTGTGTAGAATTAGAGGTTTTATATTTGATAATAATGATTGCTAAATATGAATTTTATAGCTTTGATAAAAAGTATGGCATTTGTATTCTCCACCATGGCCAATCATGATGTACATCATGTCCCCAAAAATCAATCCAAGCAGGAATATTTTTATCTCGCAGTATGTCTCCCATGATTCTAGTGTCTCTGATAGAATCTTCTTCCCAATTTCCTTGTCCCGTACAAATTATAATTTTGCCATTTCTATATAGATTTAAATAATATTCATCGTTTATATTTTTTAAATAGTCCACTGGACTGTTTAAATAGACATCTGTATCTGAAACATTATCTCCTACAAAAAATCTTGCATCGTATATTCCGCTTAAACCTATAACTGTGTCGAACACATCAGGATGCCTAAAATAAAAATTCACACTATGATAGCCTCCCATACTACAGCCTGTTGCTACCATAGGTCCATCCCAACCTGAATGAGCTTTTACAAAGGGTATGAACTCCTCTATGACATACTTATCATATGCATTGTGAGTTCTTGCCATATCTCCTGGCCACTTACCTTTATTAAGCCAACTCTCATTATCAATACTGTCAACTGTATAAAATCTGAATTTACCTTCTTCAATAAAATTTTTAACAGCCTCGATCATCATAAAGTCTTCATACTCATAAAATCTACCACCAGATGACGGGAAAACAATAACAGGTTTACCACCATGCCCATAACTTTTAAATGGCATCATTCTATTTAAGTTTGAACTATAAAATTCATGAAATTCTATCTTCATTTACTCCTCCAATATTTGTTTAACCACGATTTTTGATAAAGTCACCAGCTTCTTGAAGTTCTTTAAAATCTTTAGATCTCAAAATATATGAATAATTCCCCATAACTGGTGCAAAAATATCAGCCATAGGTCCATGTTGAACTATTATGTCTCCAAATTTTTCTAAACTTTCTTCCAGTGAGTGGTTTAGTTTTGGCTCTGTATCAAATTTAATTCCTAAAAAAGCACAGTGATATTTGATGTCTGTCATTTTATTTACTTCTTGATCTAAAATCATCTTAGCGTAAAGTTCATATATATTTATATCACTAGCATAATTAAACATATCCAAAGACCATCCGCCTGGAGGTCTTACATTTATCTCTAAAGCTACCAATCCATCATCTTCAGTTCTAAAAAATTCCAAATGGAAGAATCGGTTTCTGATTCCAAATTCTTCGACTGCCTTTAAGCCCATTTCCATTAAATCTTCTGGGATAATAACTTGATTGTGATAGAAATTATCTAAGCCATCTCTAACTATCTCCATTACACCCACATATACAAAGGAGCTTAGGAATAGTATATTTCCATCTTTATCTATCAACCCATCAAAAGTGCTTATATCTCCAAAAATAAACTCTTCAAAAATATAATCTTCTGTATGTGTATAGCTAAAAAATTCTTCTAGCTCTTGGTCATTGGAAATTTCATATGTTCCAGCAGCACCAACTCCCGTATCAGGTTTAGCGCAAACAGGATATCCTACTTCTTTGATAAACTTTTTTGCTTCTTTGATATTTGAAATAATTTTGCCTCTGGCAACAGGAAGATTTGCTTTTTCAAAAATCTTTTTCATTTCTGACTTTTTCTTAATGGGAGCCATATCTTGTATCTTATATCCAGGGACGTTAAAATCTGTTCTCAACCTTGCGTCAGTTTCCAGCCAATATTCATTATGAGACTCGATGTAGTCTATCCTGCCATGTTTGGAAATAAAATATCCACAAGCTTTTAAAAGTTGATTGTAATCTTCCATGTCATCAACTTTATAATATTCTGTCAATGATTCCTTCAATTCAATGTCCAAAGCTTCAAATGGTTCTGATGCTATTCCCATAACCTTAATACCTTGTCTTTTCATAGCTACAACAAAATACTTAAAATTCTCTGGGAAGTGGGGCGAAATAAATACATAATTCATAAGCTTGCTCCTCTCTTCGAAAGTATTATAGTCAAATTATTGCAATATTTGATTATCCTTGTATAAACTTTATACTAATATCTTAATATTGCTATAAAAGGTTATAATCTTCTAAATAATTAACAAAATTAATCCTTTGGTTTATTTTAACTAATAATGTAAAGAATAGCAATAGTTAAGTTGTAATAAAGTACGTAAATAAAAAAAGATATATGCAATTAAAAAACAAATTGTATATATCCTTTAATCATTAATTATAGGCAGCATAACAGTAAATTCGCTTCCCCTTCCAAGCTGGCTATCAAGTTGAATACTACCACCTAAAAGTTTTACTATGTGCTTCACAATAGAAAGTCCTAAACCTGAACTGTCTTTTTTATTATGACTTTTATCAACTGTATAGAATCTCTCAAATATTCTTTCCTGATCTTCATCAGAAATTCCTATTCCAGTATCTCTAATTTTTATTTCCATAGTATGTGGAGTAATTTCTCTTTGGCTGATAAATAGCTTGCCGCCATAATTATTATATTTTATTCCATTATCAATGAGGTTCATAAATAATTCTTTTAGTATTTGTTTATTATATTTAAAAGTTTTATTTGCAATTAAGTCTAAGAAGATATTAATATTTTTTTCTTCTATTTTATAATCCAATGTCTTAACTATTTCTTCTACAATTTCATTAAAATTTATTTCCTCTAGTTCTAATGACGAATCTCCTTCGTCCAATTTGGAAATTTTAATTATATCATCAATCATATGGAGAAGATTTTGGCCTTCGTTGTAAATTATTTCACTAAAGCGTAACATGTCTTCTTCTTTTACGAATCCATTCATCATCATCTCAGCGTAGCCATTTATAGAAGTTAGAGGGGTTTTTAGCTCATGGGATACATTGGCACTAAATTCTTTTCTTTTAGCTTCAACTAATTTTTGCTTTGTCTCATCAACAAGAAAAATTACAAATCCAATGTTTGAATCTACATTTAATACAGGACTTACAAGGACATTAATTATCTTGTTATTTAGTGATATGTCGTAAGAATGACTTTTATTAGGTTCTTTTGCTACTTTATTAAAAACTTCATTCAAGTCGTTAGATCTAAATAATCCTTTTAGATTAACTCCGTTATAATTTACGCCATAGTAGTTTATATCGCCTAGCTTTATGGCTGATTCGTTTATAGTTAAGATATCCATATTTGTATCAAGAAGTATCATACCTTCTTTCATATTTGAGATAATGGTTTCTAAAGTTCCACCTTGATGTTCCATTTGCATAATATGGTGATTGATATTCTCTTTTTGATCTCTAATAATTCTTATAAATGGATATAATTCTTTGTATTTGGTATTGATATCACCATAATCTCCAGTTATATCTCTTGCTTGCTCTTCAATAGTTCCGATAAAATCATCTACCGTTCTTTCTGAAATAAAAAGAGAGATAAAGATTCCAATAATCAAAAGTCCCCATATTCCAGGCAAAGTCTTTTTAAAAACTTCAAAAGGATTGTCAATTAATTTAGATACGACAACGTAATTTCCGCCCATTAATTCTCTTGCTTCAATTAAATAGTCTCTTCCTTTGTTACGATTATACAAAACTAATGACTTTGTTCCATTAAGTATCTGAGATATGGATTTGGCATCTAACTGTAAATCATCTAGTAACTCCTCTTCCCCATAAATAATATTTCCTTCTTCTGAAAGATAGAAGTAGTAAACATTTTTTGATATATTTAAATCTTTAAAAATATCTTCAAAAACTATCTCTGATTCACCTAAATCTGCCCAAGATTTAAAGCTATTTGCAGCTTCTGACAAATAGCTTTTTTCTTTGTCCAAATTACTTTGATACAAGGTATTAAAATACAATACAGAGCTTACAACAATACCAATTACAATCATTAATATTAAAGATTGTAAAATTTTTCTTTTCACGCTGTTTCTCCAATTTTATAACCTAAATTTCTAATTGTGTGTATATACTTTGACCAATCTTTTAATTTTTGCCTAAGAGTAGCAATGTGTACATCTACTGTACGAGATTCACCTTCAAAGTCAAACCCCCATACTTCATTTATGATGTTTTCTCTAGTCAATACAATTTCTTTGTTTTTTAAAAGATAAAGTAACAATTCAAATTCTTTGAATGTTAAATTAATTTTTTCATCCCCTAAATGAACTTCCCTTTTTGTAATATCAACAGAAATGCCTTTAAATTTATAAACTTGATCTTCTGATTGACGAGTAGTTCTACGAAGAAGAGCTTTTATTCGAGATACTAGTTCTAAAACGCTGAAAGGTTTTGTAATGTAATCGTCAGCCCCTTCGTCAAGCCCAACTATTTTATCAACTTCAGAAGATTTTGCTGTTAATAAAATTATTGGAATGTCAGCTGTTTCTGGATTCCCTCTTATTTTTTTCATTATACTAATTCCGTCTTCTTCCGGTAGCATAATGTCTAGCAAAATAAGCTTTACTTCTTTATTTGGAAGGTTTTTCAGCATTTCACTTCCACTATCAAATCCCATTGCTTCGTATTTATTTGCTTCTAGTGTATAAACAATTAAATCTTGAATGTTCTTGTCATCTTCAACACAGTATATCATTTCATCACGCCTTATTGATTATTGTAAAAGTCTTTGTGTTCTCCAGTGTGTGTATAGATTACCCATTCAACTATATTTTCAGAATGGTCGCCTATTCTTTCCAAATATTTAGCTATTTGTAGCAAATCAATTGCCTGAGACGGATCTTGAGTATTATCCTTTATAGATTCTATTATTTTATCTTTAGCTTGATCAAACAATTCATCTACGATATCGTCTTTTCTCTTAACTTCCATAGCTAAATCCAAGTTTGAAACAATAAAAGAGTCAATAGCTTGTTTAAGCATTTCTGTTACAACTTCATACATAGTATTTAAAATTGGCAAATCCCTATCCAATGGGTCGTCACTCATCATCAAAATTATTTCTGCAATATCCTCTGTTTGATCGCCAATTCTTTCTAAATCTGTAATAATTTTCAAAGTAGATGTTATTCTTCTCAAGTCAGATGCAACTGGCTGTTGTCTTAGTATTATTTGAGTACATAATGATTCAATGTTTTTTTCCATTTCATCAGTTATTTTATCTCTTTTTATTATCTCTCTAGCTAAATCTTTATCTTTTGTAATAAGAGCTTTACTAGAGTCTTTTAATGATTTTTCGACAAATGAAAACATTTCGACTAATTTATCATGCATTTCATTTAATTGTCTTTCAAAACTCACACGCATAAAATCCCTCCTCTTTTCTTTTTAATTACCCAAATCTTCCTGTTACATAACGTTCAGTCTCTTCGTTTTTAGGCATATTAAATATTTGTTCTGTTTCACCAAATTCCAAAACTTCACCTTGTAAGAAAAAAGCAGTTTTATCAGAGACTCTCGTAGCTTGCTGCATATTGTGAGTGACCATGACGATTGTATATTTCTCCTTTAATTCTGTTACTAAATCCTCTATTTTCGTTGTAGAAATAGGATCCAATGCAGAGGTAGGTTCATCCATCAATAACACCTCAGGTTCAACTGCCAATGCTCTAGCAATGCAAATTCTTTGTTGTTGTCCACCTGATAGTGACAATGCATTTCTATACAAGATGTCCTTAACCTCTTCCCAGATGGCTGCGTTTCTCAATGAACGCTCTACAATTTCATCTAACTTAGCCTTATCTCTTATGTGATGAGTCCTTGGTCCATAAGCTATATTGTCATATATGCTCATAGGAAAAGGATTGGGATTTTGAAAAACCATTCCCACTCTCTTTCTAAGAATATTTACATCGTAATCAGGCGCATAAATATCTTCACCGTCCAAGAGAATTTGTCCATTTATTTTAACGCCCTCAATTAAATCATTCATCCGATTTAAAGTTTTGATAAAAGTCGATTTTCCGCAACCACTTGGTCCTATAAAAGCAGTCAATTCATTCGGTTGAATTTCCATATTAACTTTGTGCAAAGCTTGGAAATTACCGTAATATAAATCTAAATCCGTTACATTAATTTTACCCATACATTATACTCCTGTCAATTTATCACTTAGCCATACGGACAACTGATTCAAAATTATTACAACTACCAATAATATAACACCAGTAGCAAAAGCTTCATTTACATGTAATCCCTCATTGGACAATACATACATGTGTAGTGCCAAAGTTCTACCTGAACTCATTAAGTTTTTTGGCATATTTGTAGATGTTCCTAAAGTGTATATCAAAGCAGCTGTTTCTCCTATTACTCTACCAATTGCTAATATAACACCCGACACAACTCCTGGCATAGCTGTAGGTAATACAACTTTAAAAATGGTCCTAAGCTTTCCCGCTCCCAAAGCAAAACTTCCGTTTCTTAAAGAATCACTTACAGATATCAAAGCTTCTTCAGTGGATCTAATAATTAAAGGTAAGATCATAATCGAAACTGTCAAAACTCCTGAAACAATAGAATATCCAAAATTTAGAAAAATTCCAAAAAATAACATCCCGAATAAACCATATACAATAGACGGTATTGCCGCCAAGGTTTCAGATGATATTCTTATCAATTCTACAACTTTGCTTCCTTTAGAAGCATATTCCACTAAATAGAAACCTGTAAAAACTCCTATGGGAGCAGCAATTAGTATAGATAATCCAACTATTATTATTGTCGTCACTATGGCTGGTGTCATAGATACATTTTGGGTCGTATATTGCCATTGAAAAATACTTGGACTTAAGCTGGACACACCTCTTAATAATATATATCCTATTAAGAAAAATAATACCGCAAAGGTAAAAAGAGTTGCAAGTCTCATCAAAATATAAAATATAGTACTACCAGTATCTCGTTTAATATTATTTCCCTTCATCATAATGAACTCCTCCTCTTAAAAATATATAAGGCAAAGTTTATTAGTAAAATAAAAATAAACAATAGTACCGCACTAGCAATTAAAGCCTCTCTGTGGACACCATGCGCATAAGCCATCTCTAATACTACGTTCATAGTCAAGGTTCTTATCCCTTTAGTTACGTCTGCCGTTAACCAAGGTTGACCTCCTGCTACTAATACGACAGCCATGGTTTCTCCTATTGCTCGTCCAATACCCAAAACTACTGAGGCGAAAATACCTGACTTAGCTGCTGGAATTACAACTTTATACATACTTCTTTCATGTGAAGCTCCAAGTGCAAGGCTCCCTTCATAATATGCCTTAGGAACAGCTCTGATGGCTGCTTCTGATAATGATATAATAGTTGGCAATATCATAATAGCTAACAAAGATGAAGCTGCTAAAATACTTAATCCTTGTCCGCCTACCAATTTTTTGATTAATGGCACTATAACTTGTAAAGCAAAAAATCCATAAACAATGGATGGAATACCTGCCATTAGATTTAAAAGAGGTTTAAGAATTTTATATAATTTCTTATTAGCACTTTTTGCAAGGTAACTAGCAGTTAATATCCCAATTGGTATGCCTCCAATTACAGCTAAAATAGTAGTATAAACTGAACCCCATATCATTGGTAATACTCCAAATTGAGGTATCTTATCTCCGGGTCTCCAAACAGTTCCAAATACGAACTTACCTATTCCATAGTCAAGCATAAACGGAACTCCACCTTGGAAGATGAAAACGCATATTAGAATAATGCTTAGTACAGAAATAAGAGCGGAAACCAAGAAGACATACTTCATTATGCTTTCCAAAATATATTTATTATTTTTCATATCTTCTCCAAATTCTAATAAAGCCCAAGCGTATTAGCTTAGGCTTTAAATTTAATCTTATTACTTAATTACTGCATCCCAAGTAGTAATTTCACCAACGAAGATTTTTTGAATTTCATCCATTGTTAGAGTCTCAAGCGGATTGTCATTATGAACTATTACTGCTATACCATCTATAGCAATTACTGCTGATTCAAGAGCTGCCGCTTCTTCATCCTTAAGTTCTCTAGATGCCATACCTATATTTGCTTGTCCTTCCATTGCAGCTGTCATACCTGCTGAGGATCCTGTAGATTGAATATCAACTTGAACGTTAGGGTTATGAACATTGTAAGCTTCAACTAGTTTTTCCATTACTGGAGTAACTGAAGTAGATCCACCTACAGTAATTTGTCCACTTAAACCTGCAGCTTCATAGTCTTCTCCAACTTCGGCAGATACAAATCCTGCTTCTTCAACTACAGCTTGACCTTCAGGGCTTAATATAAATTTCATTAAGTCTTGACCAATTTCTCCAATATTATCTTCTTTCCAAGCTACATTGAATGGTCTTGCTACTGGATATGATCCTGACTTTACATTGTCAGATGTAGCTTCTACGCCTTCAACTTGGATTGCTTTTACGGTGTCGTTTAATGATCCTAGTGAAATATATCCTATTCCAACTTCGTCTCCAGAAACTGTAGTCATTACTCCATTAGTAGAGTTTTGAATAATAGCTCCTACTGTTGTATTGTCATTTCCATCAGATTCAACGCCAGTTATTTCTACGAAAGCTCCTCTTGTTCCTGAGCCGTCTTCTCTAGAAATAACGTCGATTCCCTTTGATGTATCAAAATCTGATTCTGTTGATTCTTCAGTTGTTTCAACTGGTGTTTCTGTTGTAGTTTCAGCTGGTGTTTCAGCTGGTTTTTGTTCATTGTTACATGCAACTAGACCAAATACCAATACTACCAGCATCAATAGTGATGCAATCTTTCTTAAATTCATGTTATAATTTCCTCCTAGAATTTTCATTATTCTCTTCACAAGTAGAATATGACATGAATATTAATTTTGTATTTAATAATTGTAAAGAGTGTGTAAAGTCACAATACTTTCACAGATTACCCTTCAAATACGCTTCTTCAGCATTTTCTTGTAAAGCAATAATCGTCTCTTCTAAAAGTTGTTCTTTGGACCAACCTAGCATTTCTGCTCCTCTTAAGATAATATCTCTATCTACACCAGCAGCAAATTTTTTATCTTTAAATTTTTTATTTAAAGAACTTAATTTTAAATCTAATACTGATTGGGATGGTCTCATTAAACACGTTGCATTTATTAGTCCAGTAAGTTCATCAGTTGCATATAATATTTTTTCCATTTGGCTTTTAGGTTCTACATCAGTACATATTCCGTATCCGTGAGAAATAATAGCATTAATGTATTCTTCCGGGTAATTGTTTTCCTTCAATATTTCCTCTGTCATTTTACAATGTTCTTCGGGATATTTTTCATAATCCAAATCATGTAAGAATCCAATAACTCTCCATTTTTCTTCATCTTCACCATACTTATTGGCAAAGTGCTTCAAAACTACTTCTACTTGTTTTGCATGTTTATATAATGCATCCGATTTATTGTATTGTAAAAACAATTCCTCTGCATCTATTCTCGTCGGTATATAACTCATATAAAATTCCCCCTTTTTAATTTATATTATTATATTAGATACAATTTGGCAAATTAATTTAAATATATGATATATTATAGTAAATGAATATATGGAGGTAATAAATTGATAAAATTTCATTTTAAAGAAAGCGACGAATTAATAATTGAATTTGCCTTTGAAAATAAAGAAGAAAAAAACTTTGTGTTTTTTGAAGGAAAATTAGGAGAAGTATATCCTTTAGAAAATGATAAAAAGATACTTCTTGGGCTTGGGAAGAAAGAAGAATTCGATTTAGAAAAATTGACCAATGCAGTTTATAAATTAGGTAGATTTCTTAAGGATAAAGAGGTAGATGCAATTAATTTTTCATCTAAATCATTTGAGGATTTAGATAATGCTGATTATATTTTAGCGATTGTAGAAGGCTTAATACTTTCGACATATACTTTTGATTTTTATAAAAATGAAAAGGATAAGTATAATTTAAAAGACGTTTACTTTGATCTTGATTACAGCAAAGTCGATAGTAAAATTGATGACCTGGTTAATGAATTGGAAAAAGTGTTGGAATCTCAGTTCTTTTCTAGAGATATTATAAATATGAGATCTAATACGATATATCCTGAAGTTTTAGCAGACAAGGCGGTAGAAGAACTTTCTACTTTGGGGGTTGAAGTTAAGGTATATGATAAAACACAAATTGAAGAATTGGGATTAAAAGCTTTTTTGGAAGTCGCTAAAGGCTCAGACAAAGACCCTAGATTCATAGTTATGGAATATCTAAAAGGTGGAGATGAGAAGCCACTTGCATTTGTTGGAAAAGGACTTACCTATGACTCAGGAGGATATTCAATAAAGCCTACGGTAGGAATGGATACGATGAATTCTGATATGTCAGGCTCAGCAATCGTAATAGGTGCTATAAGTGCAATTGCAAAAAATAAATTAAATGCAAATGTGGTAGGCATTGTAGCTGCTTGCGAAAATCTAATCTCTGGTAAAGCATATAAGCCAGGTGATGTAATAGACTCACTTAGCGGAAAAAAAATTGAAATTGATAATACAGATGCTGAAGGTAGAGTTACACTTGCTGACGCTGTATATTATGCTGCGGATAAGTATGACCCAGAAATACTAATAGATATTGCTACTCTTACTGGAGCTTGTATAGTAGCCCTTGGCGAAAGATATACTGGAATAATTACAAACAGCGATACAGCTTTCGACGCTCTGCAAAGTGCTGCAGATAAATCAAATGAAAAAATTTGGAAACTTCCAAATGATCCTGCATTCAAAGAGCTATTTAAATCTGAAGTAGGAGACTATCTAAACGCCGGCGGAAGACAAGCAGGTACAATTACAGGTGGCCAATTTGTAGGCGAATTTGTAAAAGACGTAAACTGGATTCACATGGACATAGCTGGAACTTCATATCTTTCCAAGGAGTATGGAGCTTACCCAAAAGGAGCTACTGGAGTACATGTTAAGACTCTTTATAATTTAGCAAAAGATTATTCTTCGAAAAAATAATATGAAAAAAATAACTAAAGCTGTAATTCCAGCAGCTGGTTATGGCACCAGATTCTTACCAGCTACAAAGTCTTTGCCAAAAGAAATGTTTCCAATAATTGACAAGCCCACATTGCAATTTATAATTGAAGAAGCTGTCAACTCAGGAATTACTGATATTCTAATAATAATCAGCCGAGATAAAGAATCTATAGTTAATCATTTTGATACTAATGTAGAGTTAGAAGAACATTTGAAGTCTAAGAACAAATTTGATGATATTGAATTGATAAAGTCTATAGAGAATTTAGCTAATATTTATTATATAAGACAAGATTCTCCCAAAGGTTTAGGTCATGCTATTAGTTTAGCTGAGAATTTTGTTGGAGATGATTCCTTTGCAGTTTTATTAGGTGATGATATAGTAGTAGGAGAAACTCCTGCAATATCTCAATTGATCGATGCACATTATAAATATGGCTCCACTATTTTAGGCATTCAAGAAGTTTTGCCAGAGTTTGTAAATAAATATGGAATTATAGAAGGAGAAAAAATTGAAGATGATGTGTTCGATGTAGAATCTATGGTTGAAAAACCTGATATAGGATGCGCTCCTACAAATTTTGCTATCTTAGGCAGATATGTTATAACACCGAGTATATTCCAGTCGTTAAAGGAGCAAAAGCCCGGCAATGATAATGAAATTCAAATTACTGATGCCTTGATGAACTTATCTACAAAAGAAAAAGTCTACGGAAAAGTATTCACTGGAAAAAGATATGATGTAGGTTCAAAAATGGGGTTTATCAAAGCGACAATAGACAGAGCTTTAGCAATTGACGAATTTAAAGATGATACTCTAGAATATATTAAAGAAATTTATGAAAATCATCAAATATAAAATCAACCTCTCCAATTTTTTCTTGGAGAGGTTTTAAATTAAATTAAAATACAAAATTTCCTTTTTCAAAAATCACAAACTCTGAACCATCTTCTTCTATTCCGATTATAGATAAACTATCACTGCCTACCATGAAATCTTCGTGGACCATAGAATCATTGATACCGGCTTTTAAGAGTTCTTCCTCAGATAAATTTTCGCCATTCTTTATTGTAGTTGGATATGCTTTACCAAAGGCAAAATGACAACTTGCATTTTCGTCAAATAATGTGTTGAAGTAAATTCTTTTTGTGTTAGATATCGGAGAGTCATGTGGTACTAACGCTACCTCACCCAGGTATTTTGCTCCTTCGTCCATTTCCAAAAGCATCTTAAGACTTTCTTCACCTTTTTCAGAGGAGTATTTTATTACTTTTCCATCTTTGAAATCAAATTCCATTCCGTCTATTAGCACACCATTATAGCTAAGTGGCAATGTAGATTTTAATTTTCCATTTATATTATTTCTATCTGGTGCAGTAAAAATTTCTTCTGTTGGCATATTGGGAATAAATTTTACGCCTTGAGCATTTGTAGAAAATGCTTCTCCCCAGATATGTCCATCAGGTAACCCTACTTCTAGATTTGTTCCATTATCTGATTTATAAATTAATTTTTTAAATTGTTTTTCGTTTAATATTTTAGCTCTTCTATTGAGAGTTTTTAAATGTTCTTCCCACTCCTCTACAGCATCACCATCATCAGTAACTCTTACGAAGGTGAAAATATCGCTCCAAAGCTTTTCAACTGCTTCTTCGTTTGTAGCATCAGGAAATACCTTCTTAGCCCAATCTACAGTAGGAATAGAGACTACTAGCCAAGATACTATATCATTCATAGTATATTTCATAAGATGTTTAATAGCTTTTAGTCTTGCTTCATTTGCCATTTTTATTCTATTTGAATCAACATCTTTTAATAGTCCAGGATCTTCAGCATATACATTTATTACTGTTACGCCTTCTTTATAATAATATTCCAATTCTTCAACAAAAAAATCATGAACTGTTTTTAATACATCTTCATCAGCATTAACTAGTCTAGCTTTAGTAACATATTCGTCACTCCATTTGACGATAACCTCACTTGCATCCCTTTCATAAGAATACTTAACTAATTTTCTGACAAAATCCTGAGCCTCAATAGGGGCTGATATTCTAACTGGTTTTCCTTTTTGAACGTTAGCTCCAAAATTTACAATTAGTCGTGCGTACTCATCCAACTTTCTTTCAAAATTCTCCATCAATTATCCTCCGTTATTTTAAAATAGTCTTCTGATTCTTTTTAAATATTTTCTAAAATTGAAGATTCTCCAAATTTCATCGGCTTTTAAATCGATAATTTTTGGTTTGTTTCTATGCATAGTTATAGCCAATTTATATGAATTTAAAATGCTCTGGGCAAAGACTTCTTTGCTGAAGTCTTTACTTTTTTCTAAAGCCTTTGTTGACATTTTTTCATACAATTTTTCATTGTATAAAATCTCTAATATCTTTTCCTTGAAATCTTCACCATTTTCAAAAAAATACCCATTTTCGCCATCTAATAAAACATTTTCTAAACATTCATCAAATTTACATACTTGGGGTAATCCGTTTGACATGGCTTCTATATAAGTCAAACCTTGAGTTTCACTTTGGGAAGCTGAAACAAATATATCTCCATATTTATAAAACCTAGGAACTTCAGATGGACTTACCATTCCTGTCATTTTAACCTTGTCTTCTAGTCCAAGTTCTTTAACTGCGTTTTCCACCTCTGACTGAAAAGGTCCCCCACCCACAAGTAATAAAACTATATCATCTTTATCTTTTACAAGCTGTTTGAAATAATCAAGTAGCTGAATTATATTTTTTTCCTTCCCTAAACGACCCAAATACAATAATATTTTCGCGTTTTCAGGAATGTTATATTTTTCTCTAAATTCTAAAATGTCTTTCTCAGTAACTGCAATATTAAATTTAGATAAGTCAATTCCAGATGGAATAACTTTAATATCTTGTATAATATCATAATTTTTTAATTTATTTCTTACCTTATTTGTAGGTGCTATCACTAAAGTAGAATCTCGCAAGCGAGCTTTTGACATAAATGCTACAATATATCTTCCCAATTCTTTTTTTATTTTTAAATACTCGGAATAATCTTCATACATTGTGTGATATGTGTGAACTATAGGTGCATTTGACCTTTTAGCTATTATTTTAGCATAGGTGTACGTGAAGAACTCACATTGGCTGTGAATTACGTCCGGCTTCCAATCAACTATTTCATCAAAAAGCTCATCAAAAAGTAGTACACTAATTCTAACATTTGGGTATACATTAAAAGGAATACTTTTAATGTAGTATATGTGATCCTCCTTGTGTGAATGGATGCTTTTTGATAGAGTTAAAATTCTCACATCATGGCCCATTTCAATCAGTTCATTGAATAAATTTGAAACTGAAATAGCAACTCCGTTAATATCTGTTAAATTCCAGTCTGTTGTTATTAGTATTTTCATATTCCCTCCATTCTCGTTTATTATACTATAAAAATTTAATTAATGTTATAATGTAAGATATTGTAAATAAATCTTAAGATTTTTGTTACTAGCTTAAAAAATATAAAGGAGAAATGTATGAAATTAAATAAAATTATATTGCTGATACTGGGAATAATTATATTTTCATCTTGTGGCAATAATAATACTGCACCAAACACAGAGGTTAAAGAAGAAGTTGTGGAATCGTCTCTATCAGAAAATCAACCTGGAGATTTACCAAAAGAAGAAACAAATGTAAAAGAAGATTTCTTTGATTTATCTCTTTTGAATTCCGTAGATTTAAATGGTAATCCAATTGACTCTTCGATATTTGAAAATAAATATACCCTTGTAAATGTATGGGCAACTAATTGTAGACCTTGTATTATTGAAATGCCAGATTTACAAAAAATTCAAGAGAATCTTGGCGGAGATGATTTTCAAGTTATTGGAATTATTAGCGACACCTATGTAGAATCTGAAATCAATTTAGATGCTGCTAAAAAGATAGTAGAGCAAACTGGCGTAGAATATTCAAATATAATTCCTAATGAGCATATAATAGAGGAAGTCTTGATGCATGTTCAATTTGTACCAACGACTTTTATCGTAGATTCAGAGGGTAAGTTCATAGGCGAAATGGTATATGGCCTAAGAGAATATGATTTCTTTGAAGCTTGGGTCAATTCCGTTAAATAAACAAAAACCTTCTCAGAGACGTTTAAAAAATGTCTCGAGAAGGTTTTAATTTACTTGCTTTTTTAACTGTTCGTATCTTTGGATATTTGAATCGGATAAAAATTCATTAGCTTCATTTAACTCTTGGAATTTTTCAGTTGCATCTGGAGCCTTATTTACATCTGGATGGTATTGCTTAGCCAGCTTTCTATATGCCAATTTAATTTCATATTTATCAGTAGTTGGATGTAAACCTAAAATTCTACAACTTTCCTCGTATTTTTTAATAAAATCTCCAGTGGGATTGTAGACACTTCCCTGATTACCGAAAGGATCTCCATAAGGTCCACGCTCATGTGTAGTTCCTCTTCCGTATGTGGTATATCCGCCTCTACCCATTTGTTCGTAATACTGCCTAAACATCTCTTCCCACATTCGTTGCTGTTGCCTAGCACGCTCTTCAGATTCTCTTTTTTCTTGTTCCCATTTTCTCCGGTTATATTCTTTGCCATAATCTCCAAGGGAACCTCTGGAATCCTTCCCTAATAAATAATAGTCAGCTCTATCATAGAAAAATTCGGTTAGCATAAATTGTAAATATTTTAAATAGTTAATTAGACCTCTGCCCAATAGAGGTACAATAAATAAAATTACTAACAATGACATTACTCTTGAATCTGATAGTAAAGCATACAATAAAAATGGATTAAATAGTAAAATAATAAAAAACATAGAAAAAATACCTAATAGTTTTTTTACATTATCTATTAAGGTTACAATTAAATTCAATATATATATTATTCCATCAGTAAGTATTTCAAAAAACTTACCTAGGCCTTTGTAAAAATTCCCAAGAATTGACTTCAAATTTTATCCTCTTTTGTTTTATTTATGTAATATCGATGAGAATTCACCCATCGATATTAATCAAATATTAAATGTTTCAATATATTTTTCTGCACTAACTGCTGCTATAGCTCCATCTGATGTAGCTGTTACAACCTGCCTTAAGCTTTTAACTCTAATATCTCCTGCTCCATATACTCCAGGAATATTAGTTTCCATATAGTCATTAGTTTTAATATAACCCATACCTAAATCAATTTTATCTTCAAACAATTCATTATTAGGGTCAAATCCAATGAATACGAAAATGGAATGACGTTTTTGTCCTTCATCTGGAAATACTTCTCTTCTTTCTCCAGTTACTGTATCTTCAACCACAAAAGATTCTATAAATTTTTCCCCTTTAACTTCAACTACTTGGGAATTCCACATAAAATCTATTTTTTCGTTATTAAAAGCTTTCTCTTGTATAGATTTTGCAGCCCTTAGAGTATCTCTTCTATGAATAATAGTAACTTTTTTTGCAAATTTAGTAATAAAAATAGCTTCTTCAACTGCTGCATCGCCACCACCAATTACATATGTGTGCATCCCTTCAGAGAATGGCCCATCGCAAGTTGCACAAAAAGAAATTCCCCTTCCAGCAAATTGATTTTCTCCTGGACATCCTATTTTCTTAGGTTTTGCACCAGTAGCAATTATTACAGTTTTCGCTTGGTATTCATTTTCATCAGTCTTTATGATTTTAGGTTGGGATTCTAAATCTATCTCTATAACATTTTCATAGACTTTTTCAGCCCCAAAATTTTTTGCTTGCAAGCTCATTCTATCGATTAGACTAGGGCCAGTAGTATCTTCAGGTGCTCCTGGATAGTTTTCAACATCAGCAGTTCCTACAATTTGACCGCCATCTACAAGTCTTTCTATTATTAAAGTTTTTAATTTCGCTCTTGAAGCATATAATCCAGCAGTAAGTCCAGCTGGACCGGCGCCAATTATTATTACATCATACATCTACGACATCCTCCTTTATTTAACATATTAATTATACCCGAATTATACATTTTTAAAATTATGAAATTCCTTCTTTTGTAATACTATTGTCTATAATGTAATATGCAATATTAGAGCTATGATCAGATACTCTTTCTAGATTACTTATGACATCTAAAAACATAACCCCAGATTTAACTTCACAACTTCCATCAGATAGTCGTTGAATATGTGTTGCTTTGTATTCCTCTTCTAGTCTATCTATTACTTCTTCTAATTTTATTACACTTTTAGCTTTTTCTGTATCAAATTTCTCATAAGCAATTTGAATGTTTTTTAGATTTTCGACGCATAATGAAAAAATATAATTTAATTCGTCTTTTGCCATGTTACTAAATTCAATCTTATTCTCACTACTCATCAAAGCTGCCTCAGCAATATTCTTTAAATGATCTCCTACTCTTTCTATATCGTTTAAAGTATATATAAATATATCGTTAAGGTTTCTTTGTTCCTCAGAAATATCCGTTCTGTTTAGTTCTACTATGAATGCGGTAATTTCATCGGCCAAGAAATTCAATGTTTTTTCATTTTGAAGAATAGTGTCGACCAATTCAAATTTTTTATTCACCAATGCATCATTTGCTAAAACGATATTATTGCTAGCGATAGAAAACATCCTATCTATTTCTTTTTGAATTTGAACAGTAGCTACAGATGAAGTTTGCAACATTCTTTTGTCTAAGTACTTTAAAGACATTCCTACTTCTTTGTCTTCTCCTTTGACTAATGTATTTACAATTTTAATGTGAAAATTTGAAAATGGAGCCTGAATTAAAACATTTGTCAAATTAAAAAGTGTATGCCCATTTGCTATTTGTCTTACTATATCATTAGGAGAAAATTTGGTCACTAATGCCTCTACTGGGAATCTAAGTCCTACCATAAATATCAACGAACCAAATACGTTAAACAGAAAATGAAGTAGTGCTGCCCTCTTTGCATTCTTACTAGCACCCAAACTAGATAGAATTGCCGTTGTAGTAGTTCCAATATTTTCCCCTAATAAAATTGAAAATGCTACAGGAAAGCTTACTAGACCTTGGCCTGCCAGTGCCTGTAATATCCCTATTGTTGCACTAGATGATTGAACAATAGTTGTAACAATAAATCCTACCAAAATTCCCAACCACGGATTTTCTAATTTTATCATCATTACAGAGAAAATTGGATTGTCTTTTAGATTAGCAAGACCTGTTCCCATCATATTCATACCAGCAAATAACAAACCAAATCCTATAATAATATCCGCAATATCCTTTTTTGATTTGGACTTGAAAATTAATTTAGATGCTACACCAATTCCAATAGCAATTGGTGCAAAATCAGTTAATTTAAATGCGATAATTTGGGATGTGATGGTAGTACCTACGTTAGCTCCCATTATTACACTAAATGCTTGAGTTAGATTCATTAAGCCTGCATTTACAAACCCTACTACCATAACCGTAGTTCCACTCGAACTTTGAATAAGCATAGTTACAATGGTTCCTAATAAGATACCCATTATTTTATTTTTTGTTAAAAAACTTAAAATATCTCTAAGTTTAGACCCTGCAGCTTTTTGCAAAGAGTCTCCCATGAGGTTCACTCCATAAATAAATAAACCCAATCCACCAAAGGTAGTAATCACCATGTTCATTTTTCTACTCCAATCCTAGGAAATTAATTTGTCTTAAAGCTTCAAAAAGAATAATATTAGCACTATTAGCTAAATTCAAACTTCTGCCATAATCTTTTAGCATTGGAATCCTAATGTTATTATCCGGATTTAATTCCAAAATCTCTTTGGGCAATCCTTTAGTTTCTTTTCCAAACACCAAAAAATCACCGTCGTTATATTTTACGTCGGTGTATCGTTTGTTTGATTTTGTAGTTGCAAAGAAAAAATTGTGATTATCTTTATATAAATTATAAAGATCAAAAAATGAATCAAATAATTCCAAATTACTTAATTCCCAGTAATCCAGTCCTGCTCTTTTTACCTTAGCGTCAGTTAATTCAAAACCCATTGGTTTGATAATAAATAACTTAGAATTAGTAAGACCACAAGTGCGAACTAACGCTCCGGTATTAAATGGGATTTCAGGTTCAACAAACACAACATTTAACATAACAATTACAAACTCCTTAAACGAATTTTATAGAAACTTATTGAATTAAATAGCATCTTTATTTTTCTATTTAAAGCTTGATACAATAATCGTATTATTGAAGTAATCAAAATTAAGCATTTCTCTTTGCATATAGACATTGATAAGGAGTTTGAAAATGTATGTCAACTTAATGATGAACAAATTATCCTTCTAACTTCCCTGCTAAAGTATCTTTTATAACTTCTTTAAAGACTTCTTTCGGCTGTGCTCCCCTTAATGAATAGTAATCATCAAATAAAAAATATGGAACACTAGAAACTCCTGAATATCTTGCAGTCACAAGTTCAGCATTTACTTCACTTACCATTTCATGAGATTCCAACATTTTTAATACTTTTTCTCTATCCAAACCTATCATTTCTCCGATATCACTTAATATCTCATAGTTTGCAATGTTTTTACCTAAAGTAAAGTATGCTTCCATAAGCTTTTCAGTAGCCTCAAGACCCTTGCCTTGAGTTTCAGCGTACATAATAAGTCTATGGGCATCAAAAGTATTTACATTTTTAATCTCCATAACATTAAAGTCTAAATTATCGTCCTCTGCGTATTTAATCATATTATCCAGCATTTGTCTTACTTCTTCTTCAGAAATACCATAACTTTTCATAAGATAGTCATCATATTTAGAATCTTCTATCTTAGGTAAATTAGGATTCAGTTGAAACGGTTTATGCTCGATTTCAATAAGTTCATCTGCATAAAATTCCATAATAGTATCTGTCAACCTTTTAAGACCAATGTAGCAATATGGACACGCAATATCAGAGAAAACTTTTATTTTCATATACTTCACTCCCATTTTAATATATATTTTACATTATTTAAACCCTTTTTTAACAATTCTATGTTTTTGTTAACAATTATCTGCCATATAGTTGGAAAGTCACATCTTAAGAAAGATGTGACTTCAATTTATTTAATACTTGCTCCTTTAGTTCCGTAACTAGTTTTCAAGTACAAATCAGATTCAAAGGTAACCATATTTTTTTCTTTTTCTTTGCTTTCATCTAATGCAATTTCTATTAATCTATCCATAAGTTCTTTGAAGCTAATTCCAGTCTTTTCCCATAGATGATAACTTGTTGAGCCTGGTAAAGTATTTATTTCATTTACATAGACCTTTTCATTGTCCTCAAGCAAAAAGTCTATTCGAGCAGTACCAGCGCAATTAATAACCTTAAAAGCCTGTTTGGCCAATTCTTCAATCTCAATTCTAATCTCGTCAGGCACATCTGCAGGTAATTTTCTTGTAGCTCCGCCGCCTTTTTCATATTTATTTTCAAAGGTTTGAACATCTACCCATCCAATAGGCTCTTCTAATATAGAAGCAATTACATTTTCTTGTCTTCCTAGTACTGCGCAGTTGATTTCTCTAAGATTTTCTATAGCCTCTTCGATAATTATTTTATCATCATAAAAAATGGCAATTTCAATTGCTTTTAATAAGCTATTCTTATCTTTTGCCTTAGTAATCCCTATACTTGATCCTAGATTTGAAGGTTTTACTATCAAAGGATATTTTAGTTTTTCAATATTAATTAGTATTTTTTCAGGATCTAATAGCCATTCATCTCTATAAAACCAGCAGTATTCAACAGTAGGTATACCATTTTGACGATAAACATCTTTCATTAGAACTTTGTCCATGCCTACAGAAGAAGCCAGTACATTTCCTCCTGTGTAAGGAATACCCATAGTATCTAATAGCCCTTGAATAGTACCGTCTTCAGAATTAGTTCCATGTAAACCCAAAACTGCAACATCTAATGTACAATACTTTTCCAAAACTTCATAATCCTCTTGTTTAGAAAACAATCCACCACCAGAAGATTTTTTATTCAAAGTGTAGAAGCTTTTATCACCATGGGATGGCATTACAAAAACTTCTTTAAATTTTGCGAAGTCACCAGATTTGTAAGTTTCAAACTTATCTAACCCCTCACCCACTAGCCACTTTCCTGTATTATTTATATAGATAGGAAAAATATTATATTTTGTCTTATCTAAATTTTCAATCATTTGCATAGCAGTAATAACAGCAACTTCATGCTCTACACTCCTACCTCCAACCAATACACCTACATTTAGCATTAACTAATCCTCCTCATTATAATTATCAGGTAAATCATTTTCAAATAAAATAACATCACCAGATTGAAGCAACTTACCAAATATCTGCGTAGCCTCATCTAAAGAATCTACAGGATACACATTATCCATAGATATGTTTGTTTCTTTTAATCCTTCGAATATAGGTAATGTTCTTTTTTTTCCTACTAGAAATACGAAATCTGCTACTTCGCCCATTAGCTTTCCAAATTTTTTGTTTTCTTCAAACTCTAATTCTCCCAGTTCAATCATCCCAGGAGTTACTACAAATTTTCTACCAGTTTTGAATTCATTTAAAACCTCTAAAGCAGCTTTTGCTCCTGATGGATTGGAATTAAATCCATCGTCAATTATAATTACACCTGTGCCTGGATCAATAATATTTAGCCTATGCTCTACTGGCTCTATTTTAGATACTCCAGTAGCTATTTCTTCCAGAGTCAGACCAAGAATATGTCCTACTGTGCATCCAGCTAAAATATTGCCGATATTGTGTCTACCAAGCATTTTGGTTTTGCATTTTATCTCACCTGTAGCCTTTATTACAAGAACGAATTCAGAACCTCTGCTATTTACAGAAATGTCTTTTGCATATACATCCAGTTTTTCCACATCATTGAAACCATAATAATATTTTTTTAGCTTTGTTTCATCAGCAATGGTTTTCAAATTTTCGTCATCATAATTAAAAATCGCTATACCATCTTTATCTAATGCTTCAATAATTTCATATTTTGTTTTAATAATATTATCAATAGATCCAAAGGATTCTAAATGCGCTGGTCCAATTGAGGTTATAATTCCAATATCAGGTTGAACTAAATCAGCTACTTCTTTAATTTCGCCTTTAACATAAGCGCCCATCTCAGCTACAAATATCTCTTTGTCATCCGTTAACTCTTCATTAATAACCCTAGACAATCCCATAGGAGTATTGTAAGAACTGGGAGTATCTTGGACTTTATATTTTTCTTTAAGAATAGTAGAAGTTATAAATTTTGTACTAGTTTTTCCATAACTTCCAGTGATGCCGACGACTTTAAGATTATTCATAGATGAAATTTTTTCTTGAGCAGTTTTATAAAATCCTAAATTAATAGCTTTTTCTTTTGGAGCATTAATATTTGCGGTAATATTCATAATATACGGCTCCATCATATACATAAAAACATATATAATTACAATTAAAAAGTATAAAAAACTATTTCGAAGCAAATAGCCTATAACAAATAAAATAAAACACATAATAATGTTTACAATAAAATGAGTTTTTTTAAGTCGTATAGCTCGTTCAGTATAAACTAATGGAGATTTATCAGGCTCAATTAATTTCCCCAAACTCATTAGCTTCCCCGAGTTGTTTTTTAACCAATTATTATATTTTTTTAAATCGTATCCTTCTAGTTGTAATAAATGCAAAGCGCTTTCTGAACGCTTTAAAAAATCTCCAGCTATTAGCACTAGAAATGCGACTGATATAATATTTAACATTTAATCTCCTTATAAAAAAGAATTTATAACTGCACTGAAAGTTCTGTAGTCATCAATATACGAATAATGACCACTGTCTTTTAGTACTACTAATCCACTATTTTTAATTTCTTTTTCGAAAATTTCTCCCATATATAATGGCGTCGCGTCGTCCTTGTCCCCCCAAATGAGTAGAGTTTCTGCTTTAATGTCCTTTAAAATTGGTCTAATATTTTCATTCACAACGACGACTAGAATTTTCCTCATTACTCCACTAGATGCCTGATAATCATCGGATCCATGTTTTTTTCGAAATTGTTCTAATCTTTCTTCTTTATTTCCAAAAGGCATATTCTTATAAAGCCATCTCATAACTTTAAAAGAATATACCTTTATATAGTAATCCATTCCTCTTTTAGGTATCAAGCCTGCTGAATCTACTAGAATTAATTTATCGACCATTTCTGGATGTCTTGATGCGATTATTGATGAAATTTTTCCTCCAAATGAATGCCCAATGAATGTAGCATTTTTAACGTTGATTTCATCTAAAAACTTCAATACTACTTTGACATAGTCATAGGAACTAAATACTTCTTTTGGTTCGTCCGACTTTCCAAAACCAGGGAGATCAAGTAATACAATTCTGTAACGATCCTTCAATAAATTGGATATAGGAATCATCGTCTCAATGCTTGTGCCCCATCCATGTAATAGTACTACTGTACTTGAGAAGTCTCCTTCATCTACATAATTTAATTTTAAGTTTTCAATAATAATTTCCATAAATACCTCATAGGAAATTATAACATAAATCAGTATTTTCCACAAAAAAATCGCTCTCTAGTTTGTACTAAAGAGCAAAGATTTTTTATTAAAATAATCCAGTGTGACCTACTATTAAAGGTGCAACTACGAGAGCTACAACTGTCATTAGTTTAATCAAGATATTGATTGAAGGACCTGAAGTATCTTTGAATGGATCTCCTACAGTATCACCAGTAACTGCAGCTGCATGAGCCTCGCTACCTTTTCCGCCATATTTTCCACCTTCAATATACTTCTTAGCATTGTCCCAAGCACCACCTGCGTTTGACATAAATATTGCCATTAACACACCAGTTACTAATCCACCAGCTAACATTCCTCCTAAAGCTTCAGATCCTAATAAAAGACCTACCACTACTGGAGAAATAATTGCCATTGATCCAGGTATAATCATTTCTTTAAGTGCCGCTGCTGTAGAAATATCTACGCATTTAGAATATTCAGGAATAGCCTCCCCTTCCATAATGCCAGGTATTTCTCTAAATTGTCTTCTTACTTCTTCAATCATAGCATTTGCAGCTTTTCCTACTGCATTCATAGTATATGCTGAAAAAGCAAATGGTAGCATACCACCGATAAACATACCTGCAATAACTCCAGGCTTAGTTACGTCAATGGATGTAAGTTCTACAGCTTGTGTATAGGATACAAACAAGGATAGTGCAGTAAGTGCTGCTGATCCAATTGCGAATCCTTTACCTACAGCTGCAGTTGTATTTCCAACAGCATCTAATGAGTCAGTGATTTCTCTTACATTTTCAGGAAGATCACACATTTCTGCTATACCACCAGCATTGTCTGCAATAGGTCCATAAGCATCTACAGCTATTGTCATACCTGCAGTAGATAACATACCTACAGCCGCCACGGCAATTCCATACAATCCATGAGTAGCAGTAATGTTTCCGCCACCACCTACAAATGCAATTATAATTCCAACTGCTATTACAATTATTGGACCAACAGTTGACATCATGCCTACTGCCAAACCTGAAATTATATTAGTCGAAGCACCTGTTTGAGAATCATGAGCGATTTTCTTAACTGCATCATAATCTGCAGATGTATAAATTTCAGTTAGTTTTGATATTGCAAGTCCTACAACTACACCAGAAGCAACTGATATAAATGGTTTTAATGATTTCAATAATATTAATGAGAAAATTGCTGCTACTATTAAAGTAATAATTGATGCCGCATATGTTCCCATATTTAAAGCTTTTTGAGGGTCTTTATCGCCCTTAACAGCTTGTGTACCTAAAATTGATGCCACTACACCAGCAGCTGCAACTATAAGTACATAAGTTACTCCAAGTCCACCATACGCTAGTAAGCCTAGGGTAATACCTGAAAGTAAAGCACCTACATAAGACTCAAATAAGTCAGCGCCCATCCCAGCAACGTCACCAACGTTGTCACCAACGTTATCTGCAATAACTGCAGGGTTTCTTGGGTCGTCTTCTGGAATTCCAGCTTCAACTTTTCCTACTAAGTCAGCACCAACGTCAGCAGCTTTAGTATAAATACCACCACCGACTCTTGAAAATAACGCAATAGATGAAGCTCCTAGGGAGAAACCATAAACTATAGAAGTGTCTCCTCCAGAAAGAAAGTAAGAAAGTGAAATACCAATAATTCCAAGTCCTACTACAGTCATTCCCATTACAGCGCCGCCAGAAAAAGCAATGTCCAAAGCTTTGCCCATTCCACTCATCATAGCCATATTTGTAGTACGAACATTAGCTTTTGTTGCTACTGACATACCAATATAACCTGCAAGTAAGGAAAATATTCCACCAAATAAAAAAGTCAAAGGCATAGCAATACTACCTCTACCAATTGCGAGTAAAATCGCAAACATAACTGCCATGAAAACGCCGATAACTTTATATTCTCTAGTTAAAAACGCCATAGCACCATCTTCAATATAGCCCGCAATTTCTTTCATTCTCTCAGTTCCTGGTTCTACTGACTTAATAAAAGAAGCTCTGGTGTATGCAAAAATTAAAGCTGCAACACCCACTGCAGGAGCTAAGTAATTCAAAAACTCCATATAACCTCCTAAATTTTAGCTAATAGCACAAGAGATATTACAAATACAATAGAAGCTGCAATTGTAATTTTGTTTAACATAACATCTTTGCTACTGCCTTTATTTCCATCCCAGAACGAGTCTGAAGCTCCACCTGTAATTACACCCATGTTACTTTCAGCAGGTTCTGCTATTAAAACTGATATAATCAGTGCTAAGCTGGATATTAATACCAAAATAGACAAAATAGTTGTCATTGTTTTCCTCCAATCTTAATATATATACAATACTTAAATATTAGCATAACAAAAAAGCTTTTACAACAAAAAGTTAAAGAATAATTGATGTTTTTACATCAACATTCTAGAACCCAAATATTGTTCAGTTCTTTGTTTATTTAAACTAGTTGTAATTTCATCTACAATAGTCTTTACGTCGTCCAAATTTGAAATATATTCTTCCAGTTGAATTCTTAAGAATATATTCAATTCATTAGTTAAATTCAATTTTTCTAGAAACTTATTGTCTACCATTAGAAGTTCTTCGCCTGAATTGTAATTGGAAAAAGTTTCCAATTCTTCTTCAAAAATAGTTAACTTAGATTCGCTATTTTTCATAATTTCAGTAACAAAATCCAAAACTGATTTATCAAGAGATCTGCAAGTATGACTGTTGTTTTCTAAAAACAATTCTATTTGTTCTACATTTTCTCTCATTACAGAAGTTACAATTTCTAATTCCTGGGATATTTCTTCCCCAATTTCTACGGCATTTTCAATAGATAGGACATAGTCCAAGTAATTTTCGTTTACCATTTTTCTCCTAATTGCAAAATTCTAAAAAATCACAATATTCATGACATTTTTCGCTACATTCGTACTTATATATATTATCAAAATCAGATACAAATCTCAAGAAGATATTTAGTTCACTAAGCAATTTTTTATTCTCATTTTCATCCCATGGTATCTCTACTATATCACCACTATCTAAAAAATGAATTAATGCCAACTTAGGAGGAATACCAAATATTTCCTCAATGACTAAAGAATAAATGCGCAATTGAGGTTTGTATCTTTCCACAAGATTATCAAGATATCTAACGCGATTGGTTTTAAAATCCATTATTTCAATTTCATCATCAATACAGATTACTTGGTCAATGCTTCCGACAATATTTCCATTTTCTAACTCATATAAAAAATCAAATTCTAAATATTTATCTCCGTCTATTTTCCTTTTTAAATAGTTATTCATATGTTTATACATAGCTTCTTTAGCAGATATATTGTCAATTTGATTTTTTTCCATCAGCAAATTATTAATCTGAATATCCAAGTCCATATTTAGATCATAATTTTCTATTAGACTATGAACCATAGTTCCATATTCGGCTGCGTCTATTCCTAAAGAATAGTAATCATAATTGTTTTCTTCATGAAATTTTTCTTCCTTTATATCTATTCCCTTTATGCCAATCTTATATTTTAAATAAAATTCTCTTTTACACCTAATAAATGTATTGTAGCCTGTTATACTGCTAGTGACTCTCTTCTTTTTAATTGGAAATGTAAACGTACTTCCTACAAGACTCTCATCTGTGGAAATGGACATTTCATTTAATATAGCATCCTTTATCTCTGGTATCTCTTCCATCATATTAAATTCATAATCCATTGGTAAAAATAGTTTTTCAATAAAACCCGTGTTTTTTTCAGTAGTCTTTATAAAAATAAATTCTTCTTTAGCCCTTGTTACACATACATATAATAATCTATTTCTTTCTTCTTTATCTTCTAATTTATTAGCTCCCTTTACATGTTCAAATAAGTAACTTCCATTCATCGAAATTCCATAACCTAAATTGCGATTAACTTCAATTTTAGAACTTCGTATATTTCCAGTGTTTTTTGAATCGTAAAAAATTACTACTGGAAACTCTAAGCCCTTAGATCCATGAATGGTCATTAGATTTATTGAATCGCTGTCACCCTCTACCAAGGCTTCTTCAGTATCAACTGTGGATTGCAATACAATATAATCCAAAAACTCATTAATATAAATGGATTCATTTTTTGAAAAGTTTAAAGTGATTTCTTGAAATTTTCTAATGTTTTCTATACGTTGCTGTGAATTAGAAATGAGTGCTAAAGTTTCATAGTACTTGGTAACTTCAATAAATTGACTTAGTATCTCAAATATACTCGTTTGGTTTCTAATTGACGACATACTTCTAAGTGTTTTCTTGGCGAATTTTATTTTTTCATTATCTCCTTCATAGTTCATCAATTTAGAAAATAGATTATCACCATCTATCTTGCTTAATCTATAAAGCTCATCATCACTTATTAGAAAAAAATTGCTACGAAGCAAACCGTACAAACTTTGAGAATCTTCCTCAGAATTTAGCACATGTAAAAATAATATTATATCCTTGATTTCTCTTTTATAATAAAATTCTTTGCTCTTTGGATTGATAAAAGGTATTCTATACTTGTTCAGCTCTTCTTCTAAAGCTTTTAAATGGGTTGAACTTCTGAAAAGGATTGCTATATCTTTGAATTTTTTACCCTCTTCTTGAAGCCTAATTATCTCCCGTGCAATTACCTCCGCTTCTTTAGTTTCACTAGAACTAATATCATAATATTTAACCTTTTTTTCTAATACTTTTGCTATATCAGGATTTGATTTTAATGAATTGTATTTATCTTCCATAATTATGGAGAATAATTCATTGGAGTAATTAACTAGCTCCTTTGAAGAGCGATAATTTTCCGCTAGCTCAACTATAACTCCATCAGAATTTCTCATGTCCTCCAATGTAGTTTCAAACACGCTCATTTCAGATCCTCTAAAACCGTAAATGGATTGCTTAGGATCCCCTACTACAAATAAATTATTGCGACCTAGCAATTTTTCCGTGGATGCTAGTTGATAGAAAATATCTCTTTGAGTCAAATTGGTGTCTTGATATTCATCTATCATTATATATTGAAACTTTTCTTTGTATAAATTTAGAATTTCGTTATTTTTTAATATCTCTCTAGTGAAATATACTAAATCGCTGAATTGAAGCTTCCCTGATTGTAATTTGCTTTTTCGAAACCTTTCATCCACTAATAATAGAATTTCATTAATCAGTTTATAATATTTATAATATTCATATTCGTAATTTGCCAAATAACTATTTATTAAACTATAAATTTGTTCTTTAGTATCTATTGGTATATTCTTAGCAATTTCCACACCATTTTTTATTATCTTAAGTTTTTCTTCAACTAGTTCTAACTCATCCATCTCTCTTAGATCATCGAATAGTCCCTTATTCATTTCTTTAACAAATCCACTTCTACTAGTTACGAATTTATTTTCCAAAAGTAAATTGCAAGCAGATTCAATTTCCTCAACAAAAATTAGATATTCCTCCTTCTCAATTTCTTCTTTTGGAAACTTACTTAGAAGATCATTATAGGAATACCCTTTTTGTGTTATTTTTTTATATGCACCTTTTATTTCTTTTATAAAATCGTTAGTTCTAAAATATCTATTTTGAATCAGATAGTCTATTAAAACTTCATTTTCAATATAATCGTCTATAACTTCGGAAATTACTTCATCTAATATCTTATCTCCTTCAAGTTCATCAACAACTTCATAATCAGAAGGTAGTCCAATAATAAAACTATTTTCGTCAATGACGTTTTTACAAAAACTGTCTATAGTAGATATATTTAAAAAAGACAAATGATTTACTAAATCCTCATATCTTTTATCTTCTTCAGAAAGTTTTGCAATTTCTTTTCCGATTCTTTCAATCATTTCTTTAGTAGCTTTTTTAGTAAAGGTTATAGCTAGAATTGAAGTCATGGTATCTTTTGGATTAGCAGAGGATTTTATTATATTAATAAATCTGTGTGTCAGAATTTGAGTTTTTCCTGTTCCAGCACCTGCAACAACACATACATTTTTATCAATAGTATCAATAGCGACTTGCTGCTCTTTATTAAATTCCATTAGACGTCAACTCCTCTATTCTGCAAATATCTTTATACTCGCAATTCTTACAACTATCTTTTGTTTTTGGTCTTACTAAAAATTTACCATTTCTAATATCACTGTGAATATTAAAAATCAAAACTTTCACTTCTTCATAAAAATTTTGTAATTCTTCTTCAGTAAATTTGTTTTTAGTGCGGTCTGGAGCAAAGTCTTTTTGGTAAAACCCTTTGGTTAGCGATGCTTCTTGTATAGATGCATAATAAGCAGCCTTTACTCTATCAGTATCTAAAATATAAGAATAAATAGGAAGTTGTAAATCGTACAAATTCCTTACCTGATTCCCAGTAGGCGTTGACTTTGATTTATAATCTATCACTATTAAATTGCCTTCGCTGTCTTCATCTATTCTGTCAATTTTTCCCCTGACATTGAAGTCTACAAAGTTTTTACTAAATTCTCTTTCAAAATACTTTGGTTTAAAATCGGATTTTATTTTCTCGTGTTCAGTCTTATCTGCAGTTACAAAGTCCAAAAGTATTTTTTTATAAATTTTCTTTTGAATTTCGATTTCCAAATCAGCATCCCCTTCGGATGTATGAATCTCAACTAACTCACTAATTTTTTTTGAAAGTACTTCCGTTTCAGTATTAAATACATCCATTTCTTTATATAATATATTAAGAATGTTGTGGTATAAATTGCCTCTATCTTTATGGTATTCATCTACATAATCCAGTACAAAAGATTCGTAATCTAATATGTACTTTAAATAGAATTTAAATGGACAGGTATTAAAAGTGTCTAATTTAGTCGCATAATATTCATTAAAAATAAATTCCTCGTCAACTAAACCCCAAAATTTGTTTTCACCTTTATTTCTCTTGTGAAAATTACTCAAAATATTTTGTAATCTATTAATTTCCTCCTTGGAAAAATAATCCAGATGGATTTCATCATCTAATTTATTATTAATGTCACTTAGAGCTCTATCGCGAATACTATCGTACAAATCCGCATTAGATTTTGTCATAGATTTACATTTTATTGCGGAGAATCCATTTCTAATTCTCTTTTGAATATCTTTCAAAAAAATGGACTTATCATCTTCTAGTGTAGAATCACTATAAGTATAGGAAAGAACTACATCGTCACTTCCAGCTAAGGTTTGGGAAAATAGTAGTATGTTATTATCATAAATTTCTTGTGTATCTTCTATATCTATTCCTAAGTTTTCATATAATGATTTAAATTTTCTGCTAAAAAAATACCCTTGGGAATTTGTACCTGGAAAATCGGAATTTAAGCCACAAATAAATCTCAATTTACTTCTAGTACCAATAGAGTTAATGGGTCTGAGGACCTGAACTCCAATCCTTTCGTCTTTAGAATAGTATTTGGAGTCTGTTAAAGTATCAATTAAAATTTCTAAAAATTCTTCTGCTTTAAGCTTTAACACAGTAGAAAAATTTGTAACTTCTTTTATAGAATCCATTATTAATTCCAGTGAGTTCAGGGAATTTCTTAAGATATTAATATTTTTATGAATCCCATAAGACTCTAATATGTTTTGTTTCAATTTTTTTTCGTCAATAAAATCAACTAATTCTGTTGCTGGATTATTCTTAATTTTTTCTATTGTATTTCGAATACTAACTAGAAAATTTTTCAACTCTTCGTCTACATCATATTCATGAAATAGGCCTTTATAACGCATCTCTCTTAAACTGCCTATGAAATCATTTTTATTACCATGAAAGTCCACATTTAAATTATCATCGTGCAAATATGAAATCAGCTTTTTCTTCTCGTCTTTCAAGACAAATTCCAAAAAATTAATAATCGATCCTACTAGTGGCAATTCTTTACCCTTTTCTTCATTCATAATCGATATAGGTATATTTGTCTCAAATGCCACACGTTTTATCAATTCTTCATATTCTTCATCAGCAACGATAGAAATTTTGTCTAATTGCATTTTTGCAAGATTCTTCTTGATTGTTATGAAGATTTCACGTATTTCGTAGTACTTATTAGATGCTGAAATTTCAGTAATAGTAACGTCCTTTTTGTCTTTACTGCTAGAAAGTAAATCATAAGCTAAATCACCATCAGTTAAGTTATCTTCAACTATTTTAAATCCTAATGGTTCCAAGTCAGATTTTACTTTATTTATTTTTTCATTTTCCCTTCTTATTCCAAAGGGATATTGAACTATTATTTTGGCGCCTTTTTCTGTTAATATTTTTATCAATTTTAACTCATGGGGTCTAAATTCAATGAAACCATTAATTATTATTTCAATTCCTTCAAAATCCAGAGAGCTGTAAATTTTTTTACTTGCTAAATTATATCTGCCTATTTCATCTTCTAGGTTATTTTTAAATAAAAACTCTTCATATTGCTTATATATTTCACCTACTATTTTTAATTCAGAGAAATCTTCAATATTATCTAAAAATGTTTTGCTATCAATTTCATTAGATTTCAATAATAAAATATAAGATAATATTTCTTTAGAGGTACCTAAAGAAGTGGAAAAATCAAAATTATCTAATATTTCCACTATTTTTTTAATTATCCAGCTACCTTCATTTCTATTTATAAAAGCTTTATTTGTTTTAGAATATTTATTAACTAAGTCGTCAAAGGTTAAAATATTTTCTGTATGAATACCTTTAGTCTTCTCCAATAAGTCCATACGAGTGTTTTCAAGCAATGAGTAATTAGAAAGGATGTAAAATACCTTCAATCTTTCTCTGCCGCTTAAACTTGAAAGATAATCAATATTTTCCTTTTGGAAGTCATAACCTGTTTTTTTTATAATTAATTTATTCATATTCATTTAATATTAGTGATGCAGCTCCGATAATTCCTGCTGAATTTAGATATTGAGCCTTGACGATAGGCATATCATCAAAGGCATTGACTTTTTCTTTGTATTTTTCTAAAACCTCATCCCACCATAAATCTGATGAGTTAATAACTCCACCGCCTATTATTAATATGCTAGGGTCATAAAAGTTTTTACAAGTTACTAAAAATGATGCTAAATCGTCGATAAATTTATCAACAGTTTTTTTAGAAAATTCATCATAGTCTATCGAGGCCATTATTTCCTCTCCCGTTTTCCTTTTGTCACTAAAATGAAAGTAATTTTCCTCTAATCCTGTTCCTCCAACATATCTCTCGGTACAACCATGTTGTCCACATGCACACAATCGTCCATTAGGATATAGAATTGTATGACCTAATTCTGAAGCTCTATATCTAGCGCCTCGAACTAAATCCCCCTTCCAATATAAGAATCCGCCCAAACCTGTCCCTAAAGTAATTGCCAAAGCAGATTCATGTCCTTTGCCTGCTCCTATCCACATTTCACAAAGACCTGCACAATTGGCATCATTATCGATTTTTATTGCCATATTGGGAAAGGATTTCAATAAATATTTTTTAATTTCAGTTCCTTCCCAGTCCGTTACATTGCCACCAATTGTTAAAACTTTTCCCTCATGAAAATCTATAGTCCCAGGAGAACCGACTCCCACTCCTATAATTTCATAATCTTCCTTTAACTCTTGTATAATGTTTTTAATGTTTTCTAAAACTTCTGTGTTTACTGTAGACGTTGGAACTGATTTTTTAATTAATATTTCTCCTAACTCATTTACAACTCCACCTTTAATACCTGTACCACCTAAATCAATACCGATTGCATATTTCATCTCATATACCTGCCTTATTTACCTATAAATTCTCTTAAAATTGATTCACTGTTAACTAAACTATCATCTTCAATAGAAATAAAGTGATCTAATATTCTAAGCATATTTCTAGCTTCATTATAATAAATAGAATCTTCTTTGATACCTTCCAACATGGGTTTTATATGTTTTTTAAATATTCCTGTTTCATAAGGTAATGCCGTATTCAACAACGTATCAGCCTTTTCTTGATATGGGAATACATATAATTCCTCAGCTTTTCTAATTTTATCCCAAAATCCAAATGTTTCTTCAATAGAATATCCTCTAAATTTTTCGTCTCTTACTGACCTTCTAATAAATCTGCTAAATGTAGTAGATACTCTATTGTGAGCATCAAGATTTACTTGATTTAAGGCTGATAAATAAATTTTGAATTTGTTTTTTTCAGGAATCAGATGTGATATTACAGGATTTAGTGCATGAATGCCTTCTATCATCATTATAGATTCTGAAGTAGGCTTTATATACTCATTATTGTATGATCCTATTCCTGTATAAAAATCAAATCTTCTTCTTTGTATTGTCTCTTGATTTAATAATCTGTACATGTCTTCGTTAAATAAATCTAAATTTACTGCATATGGAGATTCGAAGTCATATTCTCCATTTTCATCAAGGGGCGTATCTTTTCTATTTAAGAAGTAGTCGTCCATAGATATCATGATAGGAGAATAACCTAGCACTTCCAAATGGACTTTTAATCTACTAGTAAAAGTGGTTTTTCCTGAAGACGTAGGTCCAGATATTAATATTATTTTTATATCCTTATCTTCATTTATTTTTTCAGCGATATCTATAAGACTTTTATCAAAGACTGCTTCTGAAATCTTTATCATTTTTTCAGTTTCATTTTCAATAATTTTTTTATTTATCGAACTGAGTTTATTTAAATCCAGCATCTTATATTGGTCAGTGCTTTTTTGAAAAACTTTTGCTAATTTGGGCATTTCTTTATAATTATCAGCATTAAAATTATTCTCGTTATTAGGAGTGATCAACAATATTCCAGGATAATATTGCATGATTTTAAAATCCTCTATAAAACTTGTTTTTGGAGCCATGATGGAATAGTTAATATCTATAAATCCGTCAATTTTGACGATTCCAATGTCAATATCCTCCAAAGTATTTAATAATTTCATTACATCATTATTTAAAGGTTCAAAAATTATTTCAGCTTCTCTTTTAGATATAAGATCAGTTTCAATATCTAAGTCATTTGAGATAATGACTTTCATCTCTTCATAGATTCTATTAATATCTTCTAATGTTAAGCTGAAATCATTTTCAAAATCTATATATAAACCTGAGCCTATAAAATGATTTAAATCTGCTTGTTGATCTGGAAATAGATTTTTAAATGCTTTTGCAAATATGACACTTAATGTCTTTACATAAGTTCTACTCCCCCACTTTGTGCTGATATCTTCATATTCAACGTCGGCTCCTTCTTTTATTTCTTCATTTAAAGGAGTCACAATACCATTTACTTTCACAATTGGATATCTTTTATAATTTTTAATGTTTTTCTTACCATAATCTAAATAGGTATTTATACCTAATGACTTTTGTATTTTTTCAATTTTAATTCTTTCCATTAAATTCTCCTCCAATAATCTTATCTAGTATGGCTGGATTATTTGCAATAAATACTTTTTCATTTAAATAATCTAAATGGCCTTCTAACCCATTAAAAACAATTTTATAACAATGCAAAAGTTGATTGTTAAGGCCATACTTTTTCTTAAAATAATCGTTTGCTTTTTTCAAGCCGTATTTTCGATCTCCTATTACTGGCATTTGTAAAAAATTCAGATGAGCCCTTATTTGATGCGTCCTACCTGTTATCAAATCTATTTCTAAAAGGGAGTATTTCTCACCAGCAATTACACTTTTATAAGCTGTTACAATATTTTTCACATCAGAATTTTCATTTTTGCTTACCTTTACCAAGTTTTCGTGATCTCCAACTTTTTTGATTGAAGCATATTCCGTGCTACTTCCTTCTATTTTACCAAAGACCAGCGTATAATAGTATTTTTTAATTGAAGAACTTCTTTGAGCTTTGTTTAATTCTTGGATGGTTTCATAGTTTTTTGCCCCAATTAATATTCCCGAAGTATTTCTATCCAATCTATTAGCGATACTAGGTGTGAATGTTTTGGATAGTCTAGGTATGAAATCCCCCTTTTCTATTAAATAATTTAACATCGCATCTACAATATTATCCTCTTTGTAATTCCCTTTTGCACTATGGGATAAAATACCTGCAGGTTTATTTATCAAAATAATATTATCGTCTTCATATATGATATTCATTTTTCTATTACTTTGAATTTTTCTTGGATCTGATTTTAAATTTTCAATAGTTTCGTCTGAAAAATATAATTTTACTTTGTCTCCTAGTTTTAAAATATATTTTTCATCTACTTTATTATCATTAACTACAATATTCTTTTTTCTAATTTGTTTATATATAAAACTTAAGGTTGATTTCCCCAAATATTTTCTTAAAAACCTATCAATTCGCTGTTCAGCTTCGTTGCTAGTTATAATAATTTCTTTCACATTATCTCCTCGATATTTACACAATATAATGCTACAATAATTGACAATCTAACTCACAAGTAATATTATACATAATAATGAAATAAATTTCTTGTGTTTTGAAAGGTGATAATTTGAATAGTGTAATAAATAAAATAATAGATTTTTTTGCAACTGTTGTTTCCAAATTATCCGTTTTATTAATAATTTTAGTATTAGGACTTATAATCTTTAGTCGTATAGATAAATTATTTAAAATGGATTTGATAGGAGAAACAATTTCTAACCCTGAAAGATTAATAACTGCAAATGTACCAGAAGAAGAAGCCAAAGTAGATTCAGGTCCTGCAAAAATCGTCTATGAAGGAGACATTAAACCTGAAGATAGTGCCAGTGCGATAAACGCCGAAAATATTAATCCGGATGATTTAAGTATCATTGGATTTGAAATTTTTGAAGGACAATCTGTTACTGAAATCGCAAATACCCTTAGGGATAAAAAATTAATACAAGACCCCGATACCTTTGTGAAGCTCCTAGAGTCAAGCAACTTATTGGATAGAATAATCCCTGGAGTGTATAAAGTTCCAGAAAACATAAAAAATATGGAGCTAATAGAATCCATTACTATACCTCCTGAAGAAGGCGTAGTTGCTGAAACAGAAATGATAAATTTCGAAATCAAACCAGAAGATACTCCCAATGATGTTGCTAAAACACTTTTAGATAAAGGATTTATCCAAGACCCTCCATCATTTATCATGTTGTTGGAATCTAATGGACTTATGGAATCTATCGTACCTGGAATATATAAATTGCCAAAGGATATTATAAATGTGGAATTGATAAAAACAATCACTACTCCACATTAAAAATTTAAATATTAAAATCGACTTAAACTTTTTGTTTAAGTCGATTTTTTGTGTTATCTGTTTTCATTTAATAATCTGTCTTTTAATGTCCATAATTCTAAACTTAAATCAACATAGTATTTGTGAGGATATTCTAAACGTTTTTGTTCATCCCATAATTTATTTACAGCCGTTGTACATCTTTCTTGTATTTCGTGTATGTTTGGAATTGAATAAACTAGCTTTCCATTATCATATATTCTTTTTAGCATGGCTTTTGCTTCATAGTCATTCAGTGTTTGTTTTTTCCAAGTGTGAATTGGATCAAAAATTTCAACTTCTTCTGTGCCAATGTAATCTTCATGATGCATAGATATTAAATCGGCCATTGGTGATCCGTCTTTTTTAGAATAAAATCTAAAAACTTGCTTAAATCCAGGAGTTGTAATCTTTTCAACATTTTCACTGATTTTTATCTTAGGAACTATTTCTCCATCTTCTTCTACTGCTACAAGCTTATAAACACAACCAAATACTGGCTCACTTTTTGCAGTAATCAGTCTTTCTCCTACTCCAAAGGAATCCAGTTTTGCATTTTGTCTAATTAATGATTTTATGATATTTTCATCAAGACTATTGGAGGCCATAATAGGTACATCTTCATATCCCGCTTCATCTAAACCTTTTCGAACTCTTTTACTTAAATATGCTATATCTCCACTATCTAAACGAACGCCAGTAGGTCTGTATCCCTTTGGCTTCACAACTTCATCAAATACTTTTATGGCATTTGGAAGTCCTTCATTTAAAGTGTCATAAGTATCTATCAGCAAATTACAATTCTCAGGATAAATTTCAGCATATGCTTTAAATGCTTCATATTCATTTTCATAGAATTGTACCCAAGAGTGCGCCATTGTACCAAGAGCTGGAATATCAAACATTTTACCAGCCAATGTATTAGAAGTTCCTTTACATCCGCCGATATAAGCTGCTCTAGCTCCATAGATTGATGCACTATATCCTTGAGCTCTTCTCGCACCAAATTCTATTACGGACTTGTCTTCAGCAGCATTACAAATTCTTCTAGCCTTTGTAGCAATCAAGCATTGATGATTAAGTGTTACTAAAATTAAAGTCTCCATGAGTTGCACCTGTATAATGGGACCTCTTATTACCATTATTGGTTCGTTGGGAAATATCGTCTCCCCTTCTTCAAAAGACCATATATCACAAGCAAATTTAAAATTTCTAAGATAATCTAAAAAATCATCGTCAAATGATCCATGACTTTTCAAATAATCTAATTCATCTTCAGTGAATTCTAGATTTTCGATGTAATTTATAACTTGTTCCAAACCTGCAAATATTGCAAATCCTCCGTCATCTGGAATTTTTCTAAAATATACATCAAAATAGGCAATGGAATCCGCTTTATTATTCAAGTAAAAGCCATTACTCATTGTGAATTCATAAAAATCTGCTAAAAGGGTAAATTTACTAAAATCTTCCACTATATCTCTCCTCCCTTATTGTAAGTATTATATATGAATTAAATTAAAAAGGACAGTCAAAGTTGACTGTCCGAGATAGTTAATTCTTATTAGTTGAAGAATTTGTCCATGTCTTCATCTGCAGTAGTAACACCTGAAATTCCGAATTGTTCTACCAAAACATTAGCAACGTTTGGTGAAAGGAATGCTGGTAAAGTTGGTCCTAAGTGGATATTTTTTACACCTAAAGCTAATAATGCTAGTAAAACTATAACAGCTTTTTGCTCATACCATGCGATGTTATAGATGATTGGAAGATCGTTTATATCTTCTAAACCAAATACTTCTTGTAATTTCATTGCAATAACTGCTAATGAATATGAGTCGTTACATTGTCCAGCATCTAATACTCTA
>JAAZCH010000165.1 GCA_012513395.1 Tissierellia bacterium | reverse complement strand
CATCAATGAAATGGAATTATCCTTTAATTTCTCCATGGCATCTATTCCGTCACAAGCTTCAATCACTTCGTAACCAGCATTTCGAAGATACAAAGCCAAAACTTCCCGAAGATCCAAAGAATCATCTACAACCATTATTATATCTTTCATAAATCCTCCAACTACTTTGCAAAACTATCTATTTATATTATTATCTCTTTAGAATCAAATTTAACTTCGTCAAATAATTTACCTTTGTCTTTAAGTATATAAGATTTTATTGCTCCTGAGAAGTAGTATTTTTCTACACCTTTTCTGTACCCTCCGTCAAATTCCAAAGTGTGATTGCTTTCGCCTAAAATTTCCAAAACCCTTTCTTCTACATAACGAGCAGTGCCTTCTTGTAATTCAAATTCATTTCTGTATTGAGAAAATTCTTCGAACTTATCGCCTAAAACAATTTTTTCATAGTTTTCTTTTTCGCTTTTACTTTTGTAAAACTCATCTAGACTTCCTGTATTAAAATAACTTAAAAGACTATTTATTTCATCAACCCAAAGTCTTTGGTAATTCTTATCTTCATCTAGCATATAATCCAAATTGTCAAAATCTTGTTTTTTCATACTTTCTAAATTTACTTGATCCATATTTTTTAAATCGAGATAGCTTAGACCATTTTCAAATTGGAAACAATGAAAGCCTTCGTGGACCAAAATAGAAATATACATATTCTCTTGGGTAATTATATCCATACCACCTAAATCCGAAATATTTCGGACCATACCAAAGGGCAGTACCTTCAAAATGCCTTGGCCATCTTCCATAATAGCACTTAATGCCAGTACTTCTAAAGTCGGTTTTTGCTCAAGTATTTCTCCATCTTCGTATCTAAACTCCACTTTTTTATAATTAATATCTATAGGGTAATCAGAAAGTTTAAAACCGGGCCAAATTTCTTCGGTGTTTATTTCCAAAGATTTTTCAATTAATTTCATAGTTTCACTATCTATGGTAGTTACTCCAGTAAGTATTACACCTAGTATTAACAAAATTCCTATTAACAAGTATATAAATCTAGCCTTCACGTCTTTCCACCACCTTTAGGACAACCCAAGAAACCCCAATTAATATCCACAAATATAACATTGAAGAAAATAATCCATTCCAATTAGTAAAATCTCCAAAAAAGAAATCCCTAGCCAATTGAGAAAATGAGCTGATAGGAGGAACTAATTTTAGTAAAATACCAGAAATATTTCCAAAAGCCCCACCCATATTGCCTACCATTAGCTCCAAAGTTCCTCTAATACTTCCCAAGAGTATTAAAAACACTCCCAATAAAGCAGTAACAGCAGAGGGAAATATTAAAGACAAAAGACTGACTTCCAAAGGAATAATTATCGTAGGAATTAAATAGAGGATTAAGGCTACAAAAAAACCTCCTATTGAAATGCTAGGCTCCTTTACCAATATATTTATCACCATTCCCACTGCCATTATCAATGCCATAAGAAGGGACACTAAAATATTCCCAAGGGATAGTGATGCATATTGATTTTTTAAACTTAACCCATGGAGTTTAAGTAAATCTATGGAATTTCCTTCCCTATGCTTTGCCATAGTCCCCATAGACAAGGTGACTCCCGCTAGGGACGCAATAATTCCTAAAAAAGTCCATTGATATCCATATTGAGCATAATCAGAATTTGCACCTGGAGCATTTGTAGTAAAGGTCACACTGGACAAAGTTATCAATGTAATCAATCCCCCTAAAATTCCAAATATAATAAATGAATTTTTCCTTAAATTTTCTTTAAGATGCAATTTTATTAAAGCTTTCATTTCTATCCTCCTTTGCCAGTTCTAGAAACAT
>JAAZCH010000164.1 GCA_012513395.1 Tissierellia bacterium | reverse complement strand
GCAATGTAATACAGCCTAAAAAATTGTCTAGGGAATCTAAGAATATCGTAGAAGTACTTAATGACGATTTTTATGTGTTTGATTTAAAATTAGATAAGAGCTTCACTCGCTATGAAGTCAATTATTGGTATTATGCAGAAGACACTTGGTCAAAAATAGATTTTGTAGCTGGTGATACCAAATACATAAAGGACACTCTAGGACTTATAATTGATGAAAAGAATGTTTATTTTTATAAATTTGATGGTTTAAGACACTCTAAATTAGACAAACCTAGAGCATTAAAAAAAGATGCCCAAATAGAAACCACATTATTTCTAAACAAAAAAACTAATATCGCAGCTGGAGAAGATATTGAATTGTATTCAAATTGTTTTTTTAATACACCTAGTATAAGCAATTACACTAGCTTTAAAGATGCCCAGTGTGATGGTGGATTCGCAATTACAATTACATTTTTTGAATAAAATATGACCACAACAGTCAAAATGTTGTGGTCTTTTTATTGCTTTATTTAAAAATAATAATCCATTACGATAAGGCTTTTGAAACTTCTCTTTTATATTCCAAAAATTTTTCAGATAATTTAAATTCATCGTCTCGTTTTTCGTCACACTCAATATTTACTTCTTTACTAATTTTACCATTTTTGTCTAATATATAAATTCTATCAGAAAGAAATATTGCTTCATCTATATCATGGGTTATAAATATGGCAGACATTTTTAATTTCTCCATCAAATCCACAAACCAATCGTGCATCTTTGCCTTTGTAATCATATCTAAGGCACTGAAAGGTTCGTCTAAAAGTATAACGGACTTCTTGTTTAAATAAGTTCTAAGAAGGGCCGCTCTTTGTCTCATGCCTCCTGATAATTGGCTGGGATACTTGGTTTCAGTTCCTTTTAATCCAAATTCTTCAAAGTGACTAATAGCTTCTTCATGGGCTAGATTTTTATCCATTCCACTGATAATAATCGGAAGTGATGTGTTGTTAATAATATTCATATGGGAAAAGAGCAAATCTTTTTGTTGCATATAAGATACTTCTCCTTTTTTACCCGTTATATCTCTTCCTTCTAAAATAATTTTTCCGGAATTTGTATTTATTGCACCTGAGATAATATTAAAAATTGTAGACTTTCCAGAGCCAGATACTCCCAGTAAGCCAATAATTTCTCCATTCTTTAGATATATATCAATTCCATCTAAGACCTTTTTATCGCCAAAGGATTTGTGAATGTCTATTAATTCTAATATTTTCATTTTATAAATTGGTTTGTAAATCCTGCTTCTGGGGATATTTCTCCTTCTAATAAGTTTTCGTCATTTAACCATTTATAGAATCTACCCCATCTTTCTGGATCTATATAACCCCATTCTACCCCTTCATCCTTATATTTGTCAGTCATCCACTTTTGGCTAGCTTTTACTAAATCTTCTCCAAGGGCGTCATCTGCTTTAAGTAATATTTCTGCTCCTTCTTCAGGATTTTCTATTGCAAATTCATAGCCTTTTTTTGTTGCATCTACAAATGCTTGAACTAATTCCGGGTCTTCTTCAACCAACTTTTCATTAGTTATTAGTATAGGACTGTAATAATCAAAAGTAGGATCTATATCTCTGAATTCGAAATAATCCGTCTCGAAATTTCTAACTTCTGCTGCAATTCCTGCCCATCCGTAATACACCCAAACTGCATCTATTTCTTTAGAATCTAAGGCTGTTATTTCATCTAATACTGTAGATGGGATCTTTGTCACGTTTTCAAAATCCCCACCATCTTCACTCATTACAGTTTGTAATATTTTATGTTCCACAGGTAAATCCCAAGTTGCATACTTTTTACCTTCTAATCCAAGGGGTCTATCTATTCCATCACCTTTTCTGGATAAAATCCCAGAATGATTGTGCTGAAGTATCGCTCCAATTGCAACTACTGGCATTTTAGAATTTCCACTAATTGCATGGGCTAAATAATCTTGAAAACTAATCCCAAATTGTCCATATCCAGTACCTACTAAAGATTCCGCACTTCCTTCTGCCGGTTGTACTACATTAACTGTTAATCCTGCTTCTTCATAGTAACCCTTTTCAATAGCTACATATATTCCAGT
>JAAZCH010000023.1 GCA_012513395.1 Tissierellia bacterium | reverse complement strand
GTCCTTTTCCTGATCCAATTTCTATTATATTATCTTGTTTATTAATATTCGTATATGTCAATATTTCTTTTACATGCTTTTTAGATGTAATGAAATTTTGTGAATCTTTTGGGTTTTTCTGTTTCATTATAACCTACTCCTTGCTGGTTATAATGAACTAATCTTAAGAGCTCATTATAACCAATTATTTTTGATTTCTAGAGAAGTCAAACATATGTGACACAGACCTCTGAAATATATTCTAAAGAATGCTTGAGTACTCTAAATTGCTTATTGGTTATTTTGTCAAGGAGGAAAGTGACAGCAATCCTTGATTAAATAAGAATAAGCAATACTATCTCAATAATCATTTTTTAGAATAATAATTATCTACCACTTCATTTGGTGTTTTAAAGTTAAGAATTTTTCTTGCAATATTATTGTATCTAGTTTTGTATCTGTTAAATGATATCAACATATTATCATAGCTGTTAAAACGTCTCCTGCTGTAAAATAGATCATTATCTATCCTGTGGCTTCTTTCTACTATTCCGTTTTGCCAGGGAGAATATGGTCTTGTACGTTTGTGCTTAATCCCTCGAATCTCTAAAAACTTCTGAAACCTGGACTTCTTATTTGTTATCTCAGTATCGTTTGCAAATTCAGATCCATTGTCAGTCTGTACAAGTTTTACTTTAAATCCTAAAGCTTTTTCTAATCTTGATACAAAATTAGAAGTTGTATATGTATTATTAGCATCTGTTAATTCCAGATACCTTTTTCTTGAATATTCATCTATGGCAGTAATCTGATAATACCTGCTTCTATGACTTGCAAATCCTATGCATTCGTTCGGTACGAACTTTACATCTATTTGAACACGTTCGCCTGGATAAGTAGCTGGGTTTTTATGATATTTAGTTTTAGGATAGCTTCTTCTTTTCTTTACTACATTTAATTTCATTTTTCTTATCTGTCTGCACATAGAATCGTAAGTTCGTTTATATCCTCCATCCATTAATTTTCTGTATATCTGAGCATACCCTTCATGCCTATGATATCTATGTTTGTGCCTTATTAAGTTCAGTTCTTCTTCTGTGTGTTGATTAGGATGATACTTAGGCCTTCTACTTTTGTGAGCCAGCGATCTTACATCACCATTATATCTTTTTCTCCATCTTTGTACCTGTTGACGGCTTGTATGATATCTTCTAGCTGCTTTTGCATTGTTGTTATGTTTGATTGCATATTTAATTACTCTTTGACGAAACCTCATCTCTTCTGTTATAATTATTTTCAAGGAAAGATCCCTCCAATATTATGTTTGTTTGTGGTAAACAACATTGTATCAGAGGCCTTTCCTTTTTTCATGTTTTCTGTCACACATGTATTATCCCATATCATCATTATAACCAATTATTTTTGATTTGGTTTATAATGAAATCTCTCAATAACAAATATAGAAAATATACCCATACCTTTACCTCCTTTAATTCTATTGATTATAAATGAGATAAAGTAATATCTACAACTGCAATACATGTACACATATTTAGATCCTCCTTTTTCAACTAATTATATCACCTTTGATTCCTCTCTTCAACATAACTCTCCGTAATTTTAAATGTAAAAGGTATTGCACCCTTTAAAATTTAGTAACAATACCTTGTATTGTATTTCGTTAATTCTCAAGCCCTCTACTATACATAAAATTACATATACGCAACTGATTACCATCTCAAATATAATTATACTAGATAATTGTAAATTATTAAAGAAACAGAATCCTTACCTCTCATGCACTGCTTACAACAATTAAATCGTAATCGCTCTAAGCAATGCATGAATTATATTTAGTTAAAGTTCCTGAAACCCTTGATACCAAAACGTTAATGCACCCTGTCACTATTATGACACGCTCCCCTGT
>JAAZCH010000022.1 GCA_012513395.1 Tissierellia bacterium | reverse complement strand
TGCAATTCCGTCTTCGTATTCTACATTTAATTCATCTAAAACTGCTTTTACTTTTGCAGCAGTTTTAAATTCTTTAAACCCTAGCTCAGGTTCTTCAAAAATAGAATCGCCAATTTTAATTATATCGTCTCTTCTTTTGTCTATTGCATCGATTGCTAATTGTTTTAGTTCCTCTTTTGTTCTCATGAATCCTCCTCTTGTATTATAGCGCTCCTGTAACTTTCAATACTACATTTGCAATAACTGCTGATCCCACATAAGTTCCAGCTAAAGCACAAAGTGTTACCATGATTATTTTAAAACCTTGTTTTCTAAAGGCGTCCACATCTTTTCCAGTTGAAATACCAGCGTAAGCTAATATCGGCGTACAAAGTGGTAGAAGTGAAATATTTTTCATGGATTCCAAATAACTTTCAGCTCCTGGCCAAAGTCCTGGTACACTTGCTATACTAGCTATTAATGCGATAAATAATACTGTAGGAAGATTAAGCCCTAATTTTTGTACGAAGTCTCCTACTATTGTGCCCACTACTACTATCCCAAATAACCAAAGCATTCCAGGTAAAGTGTCTTGTGGAAACAGTGGAGTTCCTTTTTTCGCACTTGCAATATACATAGCTACCATAGCGAAGATTCCTGAGTAAAATAAAACTTTTAATCTTATTGGCCAAGGATTAGCTGCTTTAATTTCTCCTTCTTCAGTTATGTTAACTTGTTCTATTTTTCTTTGGGCATCTACTTCAGCTTTTTCTTTTTCGTAAAATTCTTTTCCTTTAAATTTCTTATACAACCATTCTGTAAGAGGGATTGCTAAGAAGATTGACACATACATTCCATCTGCGGAAGTTAAAACCTGGCTAGTTGCAGCATATGACATAAGCTCGTCAGCTTTTTCAGGAAACTGCTCCACAAGAGGTGCGATTGCAGCACTCATCATAGATGCAGAACCAGTTCCCGCAGCCATAGCCAAAGATTCAGGAGAAAACCAAGTTACATTAGCTAATAGAGAAGCTAAAATTCCACAGAAAATAGTTCCCAGTAATGTTCCAGTGATATAAGAACCCATAACGCCTCTACCTTCAGGGCTATCCAGTCCATACATAGTTCCTACAATAGCAAGGGATCCTTCCCTAGAGTTGGAAAATGCACTACCGATAGCAGTTCTATCCATTTTGAAAAATAACATTGCAATAGGCATGGATAAGAAAATCGTACCTAAGTTACCAAATTCTTGTAAAATAAGTGCAGGTCCTGCGTTTAAAATAGTGTCTAAGTTAGGACCGATAGAACTAGACATAAATGCGATTAAGTACATAACAGAAATACCGATATACGAAGAAGCTTGTTCCATATCAGCATCTGTAACCACTTTGTTGTAACCTAATTTTGATACAAAAATACCTAAAATAAGTGCAAATAGCATAGGTAATAATGCGAATGAAACCATTCCCCATTTAATAGGTATGATTCCAATCATTTCAGCTATTATAACCAAAATCAGACAAAGTACATGGACTCTCCAGTCCCTAAAAAAACCTCGAGCGTTCATAAATTCCCCCTTAAATAAAAGTCTCTAAGACTATTAAATTACTAACCTCTGGCTAGTTTGATAAATTGTACTAAAATTTGTAGTAATTGTCAAAATATTTAGTAAATTTCATCATTATTAAATAAATTTATTAAAGGTGGATTTTTAAATGATTGATTTTTAAATTATGTTAGTGTAAAATTATCTTAACGCTAGGGGGGCTTTTAGCTGAGAGATATAGATCGACCCTTTAACTTGAACCGGGTAATTCCGGCGTAAGGAAGCATAAATTTTAACTTATGACAAGACCCTTTGCGATTATTAGGGTCTTTTTTTGACCCAAAAGGAGAGGCATATTATGAAAGGAAGTATAGCGATACAAATTCTACCGAAAGTAGAACGAGATGAAGTTTTTGGAGCTGTGGATAGAGTAATTGAATATATAAAATCCACTGGACTTACCTATCACGTAGGACCATTTGAAACTACAGTGGAAGGTGAATTTGAGGAGTTAATGGATATTATCAAAAAAGCTCACGAGCTTACGATAGCAGCTGGCGTAACTAGCGTCAGCGCATATATTAAAACTAGCTTTACAAATGAAGAGGAGTTTTGGTCTATAGATGAAAAAATTGGGAAGTATAATAAATAATATTTTTCCAGTAGTAATTTTTGCGATATTATTGGGAGCGTGGGAATTTGTAGTGGAGAGGGAAATAGTCTCTAGATTTATTCTGCCCAGCCCTACAGATATCTTCCAAGTTTTTAAAAATGATTATAAAGTATTATTGGGACATCTTTATGTGACGTTATTTGAAGCTATGATAGGTTTAGCTATTGGAATAGTTATAGGTATCCTAGTAGCTATTTTAATGGAAAGATTTGATAGAGTAAAAAGAGTGATGTATCCTTTAATAATTTTAACTCAAACTGTACCAACGATAGCGATAGCTCCACTTTTGGTACTGTGGTTAGGTTATGATATATTGCCTAAAGTGGTTTTGATAGTCTTGACGACTTTTTATCCTGTTGCAGTTGGAGTTTTTGAAGGATTTCAATCCATAGATGAGGACTATGTTGCTCTACTGAATTCCATGGGGGCTAGCGAGTTTCAAATGTTTAGATATTTAAAAATTCCTGCGACCGCGCCAAATTTTTTCTCTGCATTGAAAATTTCAGCTTCTTATTCAGTGGTGGGAGCTGTAATAGCAGAATGGCTAGGTGGCTTTAGGGGTTTGGGAGTTTATATGACTCGTGTAAAAAAAGCCTATGCTTTTGATAAGATGTTTGCAGTAATTATTATAATTTCCCTATTGAGCTTGGTTTTAATTGTGTTGGTAGATTTATTGCGAAGAATGACATTAAGGTGGGAATATATAGATGAAGAATAAATTAATAATTTTGTTATTGGTTTTTACAATAATTTTAAGCGGATGTGGGAGTAAAGGAAAAACTGAAGAAAAACCTGGTGAATTAAAGGATATAACATTTGTATTGGACTGGACGCCTAATACAAATCATACGGGAATTTATGTAGCCATAGAAAAAGGTTACTATGAAGAAGCAGGATTAAAAGTAAATGTAGTTCAACCAGCAGAGGGGAGTGCGGAATCCTTAGTAGGAACTGATTATGCACAATTCGGAATTAGTTTTCAAGATTATTTAGCCCATGCTATCAGTGGAAATTCTAAAATGCCAGTTGTAGCAATCGCAGCAATACTTCAGCACAATCATTCGGGAATTTTATCTAGAAAAGGAGATGGGATAGATAGACCCCTTGGGCTAGAAGGAAAGACGTATGCCACATGGGATTTGCCTGTAGAGCACAAAATATTAGAAACTGTAATGGCTGAAGACGGTGGCGATTTTGAAAAAGTTGTTAAGATTCCATCGACTGTACTAGATGAAATAACTGCCCTGGATTCAAAAGAAATAGATGCGGTTTGGGTTTATTACGGATGGGCAGGAATAGCTGCAGAAGTTCGCGATTTTGAGACTGATTATTTCGAGTTTAGGGACATAGATTCTACTTTTGATTACTACAGTCCAATACTAATCACCAATGAAAAATTAGTTGAAGAAGATCCAGAATTAGTTCAAGCATTTGTAGATGCTACAAAAAAGGGTTATGAATTTGCGATAGAAAATCCTGAAGAATCTGGGAAGATACTTTTAAGTGCAGACGACGCTCTTGGAGAAGAATTGGTAAAAGCGAGCCAAGAATGGATGACTGATAAATACACAGACGAAGGAGTAGCGTGGGGCTATATAGATCCAGAAAGATGGGGCAGGTTCTATAAATGGTTAAATGATGAAGAATTGTTAGAAGGAGATATATCTCCAGAAGCCGGCTTTACCAATGAATTTATAAAATGAAAGTATTAGAATTATTAAATATTCACAAATCCTTCGGCGAAAAAAAGGTGCTAGATGGGATTAGTCTTTATTTAAATGACGGAGAAATAATTGGACTTCTGGGAGTATCAGGCTCTGGCAAGTCTACAATTTTTAATATTATCTCAGGAGGGATAAAACCTAACTCGGGAAAAGTTATCTTGGATGGCATAGACGTAACTGGAGATAAAGGGAAAGTAGCCTATATGCAACAAAAAGATTTGCTCTTTCCCCATATGAATATCCTAAGCAATACGTCATTGCCCCTAATTATAAGTGGAGTAGATAAAAAGTTAGCCCATGAGGAAGCTTCCAGTCATTTTGAAGAATTTGGCTTAAAGGGAACAGAAGATAAATATCCCAGCCAGCTCTCAGGTGGAATGAGACAAAGAGCAGCACTTCTTAGAACGTATTTAAACAAGAAGTCAGTCATTTTGTTGGATGAGCCTTTCAGTGCCCTGGATATGATTACAAAAGCCAGGATGCACGATTGGTTTATAGATTTGATGAAAAAACTAAAAATATCAGCCATATTTATAACCCACGATATAGATGAAGCGATATTTTTGTCTGACAGAATTTATATTTTAGGAAAAAACGGCAAAATTAATAAAGAGATAATTATAAAATGTATGGGAAAAAGAAATGAAGATTTTAAACTCTCAGAAAGATTTTTAGAATACAAAAGAGAAGTCTCAAAAGCGCTAATATAGACTCTGAGATATAGTCTTGCCAACAATCATTTTATTAAAATTATATTGAGATATACTAAAAGTCGTACAAAAAATGGCGAAATTGCCAAAAGATGTACGACTTTTTGGTAGAAAAATAAACGCTATATTTAAAAAAGTAAAATCAATAAAACCACAACAAATTTCTTGAATGTTGTGGTTTATTATTTACTCAGAAAATGTAATTGTAATTGCGAATCCACCGTCGCATTGGGCATCTTTAAAGCTAGTGTAGTTACTTACATTGTAGGTATTGTAGTAACATTTTGAAAACAATTCAATATCTTCGCCAGCTACGATAGGAGTTTTTTTGTTTAAAAACAAAGTGGATTCCGATTGGACATCTTGCTTTTCTGCTCTAGGCTTTCCTAATTTAGAATGGTTCAGGTCATCGAATTTATAAAAATATACATTCTTTTTATCAATTAAAAGCCCAAGAGTATCCTTTATGTATTTAGTTTCTCCAGCTACAAAATCTATTCTCATCCAAGTTCCATCCTCATAATACCAATAATCGACTTTATAAGAAGTAAAACTCTTGTCCAAGTTTAAATCGAACATATAAAAATCGTCATTGAGTATTTCTACGATCTTTTTTGCATCGCTGGACAGTTTTTTGGGTTTTATGTAGTTGCTTTCAGTTTTTGCACAGGATGTAATAAGTAATAAAATCATTGCAATTAAAATA
>JAAZCH010000455.1 GCA_012513395.1 Tissierellia bacterium | reverse complement strand
CCATGATTATTATTAACTTCATAAGAATTATCTTTTCTTTCTAACATTTTTAATACACCTCAATTTAATTTTTATAAGTGTATTATACCCTACGATCTCACCCAATAATCTATTCTTCCTTTATCTACCCGTTCAAGAAATCATTAGAATCATCTGGGGCTTCTGCCCTATCATTATTTGTATAGCATCTAAGTTTTGATGTAACCGTTGTTGTGTAACTTTCAAATATATTGTCTCGCCCTTCTTTTTGGCTTAGTCGATGGTCTATTTGATTTCTCCATTCATTCAGATAGTCTTCATTTTCCCATACTGATAGACTTAAAAGTTTCCTTTCATCTACAAGGCTAGAGAAACGCTCCGACCTTACAAATCCTTTATTTGCTTCAACATGTCTCTTAAGTTTAGCTGCTAAATTTAAATATTGGTCCATATAGTCCTTTTTAATTACTACTTCAAATATTACATAAATCATTTTTTCTGATATCATTATCTTCGCCTCCTCCATCTATTTCTATTTTATAGAATCAGTAGGACATGCTTCAACACACTTTCCACATTGAAGACATTCATTCTTAATTATAAGAGGATAGTCTTTTTTATCTTCCCAAATAAAAGCATCTGCTGGACAAACTCTAACACATTTACCACACTTTATACAACCATCATTATAGACCCTATATGCTTTCTTATTAAACTTAGAAAAAATAGATAGTAAACTACCATAGGGACAAAGATACCTATGCCAAAATTCTGGCCTGTAAAAGTAGGTTATTATTAGCCCTAAAGAAAATAGGACTGGCAATACTGGCAACTTCTTACCTGTTTTGAAAACTATAACCATAGTTCCTAGAAATAAGGCTAGAATACCATACCTAACAATTGCTTTTTTAAATAGATCTGGAACAGATTTTCTTTTTCTTTTCTTTTTATTTGCTTTACCATCTATTATCTCCATACCAGTGTTTATGGGACAAATATAGCCACAATAAAATCTTCCAAAATAGGTTGATAATAGTAAACTACCACCAAAAGATGGCCATCCAAACTTGTACTTTCCCAAGAATTATTAGACTTATAAATAATACTAGGCTAACCCCTTGAACTATCTTCCTTTTTTTCAAGATTTATCCTCCTTTTTCCCTATTCTTGTGGCACTTTCTTATATTCTGCTTTCTTTACCTTGTCACTGACAATAAATCTATCCAAAATCCATATTAGAGATGGTAGAATTATAAAGGTTGCCATTAGAGCCAGGGATATATTGATTACTGTCATTAGACCAAAATCTTTAAGTATTACAAATTTTGAAGTCATTAGAACACTAAAGCCACCAATTGTGGTAAGTCCTGATGCTAAAGTAGCCTTACCTATGAACTTTATAGTAGTAAATAGAGCTCTTCTTTTGTCTTTTCCTTCATTTCTTTCTTCCAGATACCTTTCAAGTAACATTATGGTCATTTCAGTTCCCATCCCCAAGACCAAGGCTCCAAGGGTTGCTGTTATTGGAGTATATTTTAATCCTAGTAGGTTCATAATGCCACCGGACATACCTACTATTAGGACAACTGGAAGTACTGCTACAAGAGCCTTGAAGAATGATCTGTAAAGAATTAATAGGGATAGGAATACAAGACCTAAACCTATAAGGGTCATTCTAAGCCTACCATCTGTTAGTCCCTTAACCATTTCCACATCTAAAACAGATTTTCCTGTGATTGATGTCTTTATAGGGGCATCCTCTAACATTACCTTCATTCCCTCTACAAATTCTTGTAGTTCAGTTGTTGCCATGTGTTCTACATTCATAAGAATAACAGCCTTATCCTTCTCATCGCTAATAAACATCCTTCTTTGACTTTCTGGTATGTCATTATCTATTATCTCCAGGTATTCATCAAAGTTTATTTCTTCCATATCAGAGAAGTTTTCTACAAGATTATCTATATATTTGATATCTACAATCTTATTTGAAAATTCAGTTCTTGCTTGCTTGCTTATATCTCTCATCCAGCTGAGATTGTCTTCGGTAAGAAGTTCTTCGTCTTCCATAAATATAATCATTTGATTTGTAGATCCTACAATATCCCTAATATAGTGAATATCATGAAGGGCATCCATATCTTGGGGCATAAAGGTTTCTATATCTGTTTCTACACCTACCTTCGTATCAGCTATAAGCCCGAAGGTAGCCAGGCCTATGGCAATTATTATTATTAGAGGTGCTAGTTTTATAACTGAGTTTACTGTAAATCTTAAAAATTTATCTATTGGGCCTGCCTTTTCATAGTCTTTAATTCTAAAGTCCCTAGCCTTTGCTGCCACTGTATCCCTAGCACTAAGAACTGGCATTAGTAAAAAGATACTTCCTATAAAGGAAACTATAACTCCTATGGTAAGCATCTTTCCAAAATCTTGTATCATAGGTACTGGGGATGCAAAGAGGGATACAAATCCTAATACTGTAGCTAGTACAGCTAGACCCACAGCCTTACCAATTTGTACAAGGGTTGTTTTTACGGAATGCTCTTCTTCGTATCTATTTTGAAATTGTATAGAATAGTCTATACCTAGCCCAATTAAGATGGGAAAGACTGCCATGGAAACCATGGTCATGGAAACATTTAAATGTCCCATAAGTCCTAATGTGGCTATTACAGATACAAATATTATTCCAAGACTTAAGGCCCTCCATCTAACCCTAAAGACCAGGTTGAGTATTATAAGCATCAAAGCTACTGCTGAAGCAACCATTATTATCATATTAGATTTCATCTCTGTTCTTAGGGAGGAATCCAATACAGGTTTTCCTGAAACTATGAAGTTCACATCAAAGTCTTCTGCTTCCATAGCATGGGAGACTTCATTAAAAATAGAGTCAATCTCACTATCTTCTAGGTTTCCTTTTAACTTAATCATTATCATCATATGATTTTCATCGATTATGGTATCAGAAAATATATCTCTTAAATTTCCATCTTCATACAAAATATTTTCTAATTCTTTTTGATTGTGGGGAAAATATGGAATCATCATTCCAGACTTTTCATGGAAGGTCTTAAGTCCACCACTTATTTTACTAAGGTTTTCACCCATAGTAATAAACCCATCTGACATTGTTTTTAACTCATCCGGTGAAATACCGCCTGATAGATTGTCTTTCATAGCTGAAACTTCTTTTTCTATGTTTCCTTTTAAAGAAGAAAAAACATTTGAGCTATCTGGAAGTATGCTTCCACCTGCTGCCATTTGAGAGAGGCCCTTACTTAAATCACCTAAGTTTTCTCCCATAGTAATAAAACCATTTGACATTTGCTTTAGTTCTTCTGAGGATATCCCATCTCCAGATAAAGCTTTTTTCATTTCTTCTAACTCTTGCTTTAGTTTTTGACCAATATTATTAAGTGCCTGAGATGTATTTTCATTACCCTGTGAAAGCTTTCCTGTATTCTCTGACATCATTGATAAACCTGCAGAGCTTTTATCTATGTTTTCTGCAAACATATTTAGTTTTTTATAGAGCTCAGGATTGCCTTTCATCTCTTCTGCCATTTGTCCTAGCTGTCTTGATATTTCCTTTAAGCCTGCTGAAGAAGTATCCAATCCACCTCCCAGTTCTGTTACACCTTTTGCTAAATCATCTTGACCACTGCTAAGTTCATCAAATACCTTTGAAATTCCTGATAATTCCTCTAACTTTTCTTCTATCATCTTTGGATTAGGTATATCTTTACTGGCTAACTCACTGCCTATATTACTTAGTTTTTGCCCCATCTCTCCCAACCCATTACCCATGGTCATAAACTTATCTTTTAATTCTTTTTCTTGTTCTCCAGCCATATCATCCATAAGCTTACTTGGATCCATAGATTTCATTAAATTATCAAGCTTTTCTTCTACTGCCTGAGGATCTGGTAATTCTTTACTTCCTAATTCTTGGCCTATTTCAGTAAGTTTATCTCCCAATTCACCAAGTCCATCGCTAATATCTGGTACTTGTTTCTTTATTTCCGTTCCTTGTTTATCTGTTATTTGATGTACAATGCTAGCTGGACTCATAAGAGTAAAAATTCCTTCATTATATTTAAGTCTTTCTTCCACATTCCACATCTTTTTCATATTATCTAACTTTAATAAATCCTCTTCTTCACCTTCAAGTAGTACCATGATGGCATCTCCACCAAATTCCTCCTCCATAGCATAATTAGATATATAGGCTTCATTGCTAGTCTTGACTAGAGTTTCACTACCAGTCGCCATGTTTACCTTTATAGCACCAACTATCATAAGGGCAAATATTATTATAGTTACAAATAAGGTTTTAAAAGGAGTTTTTTCTATTCTACTTCCTATCTTGGAAAATATCTTGTTCATGATAACCCATCCTTCCTTAGATCTTTATTTGGTAATTGTATCTATTAGTTTTTCTACATAAGAATCAATTTCATTATCTTTTATTTTAGGTAAATATAAGAAGGATAAAATACTTCCCATCATTAGTCTTATGGAGAAATCTTCATCTTCTAAGTCAATATCTGTGTCCCTTATGGAATCCTTTAACATTGATGTTATTTGTTTAATAAAGTCAAAATCAGCTACTTCAGGATTTACTTGGCTCTCCATTAAAATTAATTTAATT
>JAAZCH010000163.1 GCA_012513395.1 Tissierellia bacterium | reverse complement strand
TCCATGTATCTGCACTTCATATCCATATCGGAAGACTTAAAGGCGTCTGACTGGCCAATACCTGCAACATTTCTCATTTTTGTATGCAAGAATAAGTTCTTGTAGTTATGAGCCTCATCTATAAATAATCGATCGACTCCTAATTCTTCAAAAGTAATAACATCATCTTTCTTAAAATCGTCATTAAGCTTTGCAAGTCTTGTTTCCAGCTTTTTCTTAGTTTTTTGTAGCTGTTTGACCGTAAAGTTTTGGTTTCGGTCGTACTTATATTCAGAAATAAAATGAACGATATCGTCAATCTGCTCCTTGATATGCTTTTCTTGGTACTCTTTACTCATGGGAATCTTTTCAAATTGACTATGGCCAATAATAACGGCATCATACTCACCTGTGGCAATCTTACCTATAAACCTTTTTCGGTTTTTCGGCTGAAAATCTTTCTTATCAGCTACCATGATATTGGCCGAAGGGTAAAGTTGCATGAACTCACGCCCGATCTGGCCTGTAATATGGTTTGGTACTACAAATAAAGCTTTCGTACACATACCCAGCCTCTTTGATTCCATAGCAGAAGCGACCATCTCATAAGTTTTGCCAGCTCCAACTACATGGGCAAGTAGGGTATTGCCACCATACAAGGTTCTGGCGATTGCATTCTTTTGGTGTGATCTTAATTCAATTTCCGTATTCATGCCCTCAAAACTTAAGTTCGACCCATCATATTCTCGATTTCTAACGGAGTTAAATCGTTCATTATAAATATTTTCCAGTCTATGCCTTCTGTTAGGCTCTTCAAAAATCCAATCCTTAAACTTCTCCTTTATAAGCTCCTGCTTTTGACTAGCAAGCATGGTCTCTTTTTTATTTAAGACCGATGTTGTCCTACCTTCATCATTAGTAACACGATCAAATACTTTTGTATCTTTCAAATTTAAGGAATTTTCAATAAGTTTATATGCGTTTACTCTCGAAGTCCCATAGGTCATATTAGCTAAGTCGTTATACTTATCTACACTTTTGCCTTCGATGTTCCACTCACTAGTCATCGGGGAGAATTTGACGTTAATATCCCACTTTGCAAAGCTGGGTGTCTTTAACGTTTCAAAGATAAAGGCTTCAACGTCCTTTGCAGGAATCCAAGTCGCCCCTAATCTTACGTTAATTTCACTAGCCGTTAATCTTTCAGGCATAACTTCTTCTAGACGTTCCCTTTGGTAGTTTAGACGCTCTAGTTCGCCTTGTAGAAGCTTTTTCTCATCTTCTGAGTAAATAGTATAATCTGCCGAGATAGCGACCCTATTTCGCTCATTGTGGCTTAATTCATACTGAATCCTTTCAATGTGACTATCTAAAGTCTCTAGTTTTTCACGGATATTCCCACTTAAATACTCATCAGCTGTTACGTAGTGATACTTGTAGGAGTCACTATTATTAGCCGATGCAAAAGGCAGGTCTCCATCTTCAATATTGATTGAAAAAGATGTATTTACATTTGGTTTCTCATCTAGATTTAGGTATATCTCACCTTGCAATTCTTCAATCAAAGTTCCTCTATCCTTACCTGTTAAGTCCTCCATATAAGGGAAGTTGACCATTCCTTTTTCTGAAACAGATAAGACTA
>JAAZCH010000162.1 GCA_012513395.1 Tissierellia bacterium | reverse complement strand
TAGTCTTATCTGTTTCAGAAAAAGGAATGGTCAACTTCCCTTATATGGAGGACTTAACAGGTAAGGATAGAGGAACTTTGATTGAAGAATTGCAAGGTGAGATATACCTAAATCTAGATGAGAAACCAAATGTAAATACATTTTTTTCAATCAATATTGAAGATGGAGACCTGCCTTTTGCATCGGCTAATAATAGTGACTCCTACAAGTATCGCTATGTAACAGCTGATGAGTATCTAAGTGGGAATATCCGTGAAAAACTAGAGAGTTTAAATAGTCACATTGAAAGGATTCATTATGAATTAAGTCACTATGAGCGAAATAGGGTTGCTATCTCGGCAGACTATACTATTTACTCAGAAGATGAGAAAAAGCTTCTACAAGGCGAATTAGAGCGTCTGAACTACCAAAGAGAACGTCTACAAGAGGTTATGCCTGAAAGATTAACAGCTAGTGAAATTAACGTTAGATTAGGGGCAACTTGGATTCCTGCAAAAGACGTAGAAGCCTTTATTTTTGAAACTTTAAAGACACCCAGCTTTGCAAAGTGGGATATTAACGTCAAATTCTCCCCGCTGACTAGCGAATGGAACATCGAAGGTAAGAGTGTAGATAAGTTTAATGACCTAGCGAATATGACTTATGGAACTTCCAGAGTAAACGCCTATAAACTTATTGAAAATTCCTTAAATTTGAAAGATACAAAAGTATTTGATCGTGTAACAGATGATGAAGGTAGGACAACATCGGTCTTAAATAAAAAAGAGACCATGCTTGCCAGTCAAAAGCAGGAGCTTATAAAGGAGAAGTTTAAGGATTGGATTTTTGAAGAGCCTAACCGAAGGCATAGGCTAGAAAATATTTATAATGAACGCTTTAACTCTGTTAGAAACCGAGAATATGATGGGTCGAACTTAAGCTTTGAGGGCATGAATACGGAAATTGAATTAAGACCACACCAAAAGAATGCAATAGCCAGAACCTTGTATGGTGGAAATACCCTACTTGCCCATGTAGTTGGAGCTGGCAAAACTTATGAGATGGTCGCTTCTGCTATGGAGTCAAAGAGGCTTGGTATGTGTACGAAATCATTATTTGTAGTACCAAACCATATTACAGGCCAGATTGGACGTGAGTTCATGCAACTCTATCCTTCGGCCAATATCATGGTAGCAGATAAAAAAGATTTTCAACCTAAAAATCGAAAAAGGTTTATAGGTAAGATTGCTACAGGTGAGTATGATGCCGTTATTATTGGGCATAGCCAATTTGAAAAGATTCCCATGAGTAAAGAGTACCAAGAAAAGCATATCAAGGAGCAGATTAACGATATCGTTCATTTTATTTCTGAATATAAGTATGACCGAAATCAAAACTTTACGGTTAAACAGTTACAAAAGACAAAGAAAAAGCTGGAGACAAGACTTGCAAAGCTGAATGACGACTTTAAAAAAGATGATGTGATTACCTTTGAAGAGCTAGGAGTTGATAGATTATTTATAGATGAGGCTCATAACTACAAGAACTTATTTTTGCATACTAAAATGAGAAATGTTGCAGGTATTGGCCAGTCAGAAGCCTTTAAGTCTTCGGATATGTATATGAAGTGCAGATACATGGACGAAATGACGGACGGCAAGGGGGTCATATTTGCGACAGGAACGCCTGTATCTAATTCTATG
>JAAZCH010000161.1 GCA_012513395.1 Tissierellia bacterium | reverse complement strand
TATAGGAAGGGTGAGAGTCATCAACCATCCTCGGTGTTAATTTGTGAAATTTAAATTTGTCTTGCTCAGACATGCTACCCCTCCTTTATCTAGATATTAATTTCTTGAAACCCCTTTTATCATAGCCACAATATCGTCACTTTTAAGCTGTTTCTTAAACACAACATTTAATCCTTCTTCCTTCAATGTTTGGAAGAATTTTTCAGCTGATTTTATCCTATATTCTTCACTACGCCTCAATCCTGTCTCATCAACCATATCCTTGGTTTCAACAATAAAATTAATTTCGTATTCACCTTCCTCAGGATTAATGACGTACATAAAATCAGGGCTTGTTGTTCCACCTGTAAATAATGGGATTTGTATTGACCTTCTAGGAATCTTTCCAAAGACAACAACTTCATCAATATCACTTTTTGTAATAGTATCTTTCTCCTTTGGACTATCATAAACAACGGAATCGTAAATAAAGCGTTCAGGCACTAGGGCAGTATCGTCTCTATGAACCCCCAATACCCCTTGAGAAACTTGGTCAAGCACATCACCATTGTAATCCGTTAAACTTGTTTCTTTCGAAACCACATCTAACGGTTTGTAGGAAAATTTCTTTAACAACTTTTCATCTAACCATTTATTAAACTCTCTTACTACTAAGGCTATGCCAGTATTAGTAAATAGACGTGAGTCAATTTCTCCTTGTTCTTTGTTGAACTTACACAGAGTCTTGTGAAGTATATTTATGGACATACTAGTCTGTTTATTGATTTCTTTGAGAAAATCTCCATAAGTAACCTTATCATCGAGAATATAGTAATTTGCTACACGATCACGAAGGACAATTTTCCCATCAACAGATTCTGTTCTCCTTGTTATGACATCGATGGTCGTATCTCGATAGATATCTGCTTTTAATACATCGTAAAAAGCCTCACTTAATTCTTCCTCAGGAATATCTTCGATCTTTAGATAGTATTTTTTATTAATGGCTGTCCAAAGTCTCTTGATACCAGAGAATTTATCTTTTCTGACCTTAACAAAGTTTTTCTTTTTATTTCCATCAACAACCTTATTAGGTTTAAGACCAGCTACCGCTTCAGGATAGTCCGCATATAATTCATCTATTCTTTCTGGCTGAATATTTCCTTCAAAATCGATATAGCCCTTGGCAAGCATATCGCCAAAGATTGTGTTTTCTGACTTGTCTCTAGTTTTTGCAATATCAGAAAGGTATTGTTTGATATTCATGCTTACACCTGGAGCATCTGCCTGGATTTCGCCTAGTAATTTACTGGCAAAACCTTTTTCAGAATAGTCGATGAGGTATCTTAAATAAAACTGCTCATCAGAAATTCGTCTTCCCTTTTCATCGACAGGAAGTCTAAGCCCCCTACCCACTTCTTGAAGTTTGCTAATTTCCGATCCTGAAGACCTGAGCTTCACAATTTGGAAAACATTCGGATTATCCCATCCTTCTTTTAAGGTCCACTTTGAAAAGATAAAACGCATGGTATTCCAATTCCCATGTTCATCATGAAAATTCAGCAAAAATTCCTTATCTCTTAAAATTTTGTCAACTTCATTTTGAATGTCCTCTTCTGAGCTAGAATTATCTTCACTAAAATAACCACCATTCGTTTTTGTAATGTCTTCTAATGATGCTTCTAGGTAGGATTTATATTCTTTAAGTCTTTGGTCTTTTGTATTACCAATGGATTTAATCTCCTTCTTAAAAGCATCGGATAACATATCTTCAAATTTAATTCTTAAATGACCAGAATCGCCTCCCTCATCTCGATAAGACCTAACTGAGTCGATAAAATACAAACTCAACGTTTTAATCTTATTTCCTCTGAGGAAGTTTTCTTTTTCCGTTTCAAGATGATTAAGAATAGACTGTTTAAGCATCAGTTCTTGGTAAGTTTCTGTATAGATGCCACCATAAACGATGTCGCTTTTTGCGAGTATCTGTCCGTTGGATAAGGTCACCCCACTTTTAATCGCATCATCGGATGTAGAGCCAATTTCTTCAATCGTTATACCTGAAAACTCTTCCCCAAAGATAGAAAGGGTATCTCCCTTAGCCAGTTCCTGACTTTTCTTAGTCTCCTCATCTCGAAAAACACAAACTTTAGGACTTCTCTTGAAATCCATTAGCTTTAGCTTCGTTTCATTTTCTTTTTCTGCATCGATTAAGAAGGTCTCAACACCCTTAACCAGATTCTGATTAAAGGCCTGGCTTGAACCAAGATTGAAAATAAGGTTATTATAATCTTTATCCTTACTGCCTTTTTTGTCAGGAAAAGTTGCCCCAAATCGAATAATACATTGGGGTTGTAGTTCTTTGAGAATTCTTTTATAAGCTTGATTCTCTTTTTTGAACCTGTGCGGTTCATCAATAATGACAATGGGTTTAGTCGCCCTTAATGTTTCATAGGGCTGGGTAAAATTCCCTAAGATGGTTTGATCATAATCATCCTTCGCCATAGTTGCATTGGATAAGAGCATACCTGATGTCATTAACAATACAGAAAATCGGTTTTTCTCTAAACGAGTTCCTCTTGCAAATTCAGAAATCGCCGTAGGGAACATCTTTCTACCCTTTGACCTTTTTTGAGGTTCTAAGATTGATAAATCTAAAGACTTATTAGGGTATAGATCGGTAAAATGTCTCTTACTATAGTCTGCTTGTAAAAAACTTTTGCTTCCCTCTTTAATTGGCGTTGAAGGAACAAGGATAATAAACTTATTAAAACCATACATTTCATTTAACTCATACATCATCCTTGTATAGCAATAAGTCTTCCCAGTTCCTGTTTCCATTCGGATATCAATACCTAAATAATTATCTTCATCACTTCCACGCCAAACTTGTGGAATAGATTTCAAGTCTTTATATCCATTCCATAACTTATTTATATTGTCTTTAAGTTTGTTATCTTCTAAATCTATAATTGGATTTTGATAAATACTCTCACTATCCAATACACGAATATCTTCAAAAGCTTTTCGTACAGCCTCTAAAAAATCGTTTTGATGAGGTAAAATGGATAATTCAATAGTCATAATTAAAACCTCTCAATAAGTGAAACATTTTTATTGTTTCTTAACACCTTAAGGTTCTTTCTAAGTTCTTGAAGAACGCTAAAACGAACCGAATGAACATAAATAACGACCCTAGTAATGTCTAGTTCTTCATTCTCTATGCGTTTAATTAAGGTCATTACGTCCTGGTCCTCTAAGCCTTCATCGATAAGATATAAGGACTTATCCATAAGATTAGCCTGATAATTTTCCAATTTGTAAGGGATAGAAGTCCTCGTTAAACCATAGCCATCCTCATTAAGCCATGTCGCTAAGATGCTTTCCTTTCCTGAAGAATGTTCGTTGTCAAATACAGAAACCATATCATCTGTAATAAATTTAACTTCTGGTTCGAAGTTTTCCAAATCCAACAAAGTTTTCTCTTCTGGACTTTCTAAATAGTAAAGCTTATAGCCATAGTCAATGTCCGCATCAGTCTCTTCTTTTATCTTTTGCGCTGCTCTTTTTATTCTTTCTCTTGCTATTTCATCTATTGTTCTAAATCCTGCTTGATATGCATGAGTTGAGGGCTTTAATTTTTCTGCAATCTGAACCATGACAAATTTTCTTCTTCCATTATCCTTAGAATTTAGCTGAAAAATAGAATCTGCTGTTGTAGAAGATCCAGAAAAAAAATCTAAACAAATAAAGTCATTTCCAGATATTCTATCAATGAGATAGTTAATTAGTGATGTAGGTTTAGGATATGAGAAAAAACCATCTAAACCTAATTTTGATAATTCCTTTGAACCTTGTGTACTAGAAAATTCAGAAATTATTCCCATAGGAATCTGTGTTCTCTCAATAAGGTTCCCTTCATTGTCAGCATTCAAATACTGTTTGGTGTATAAAACCCAATTCCCTTCTTTATCTTGTTTCGATACAATATAATCATTTTCAATTCCCCATAAGTATTTTTCCTTTGACCAACGCCAAATAGCCCTTCTACCTGAATTATTATCTGCTGGATACAGAATAGTACCATCTTCCATTGTTATTGGATAATCCATGGATTCTGAATATTGTATTGATCCCATTCCAAGTTTTTGCAGATAATATTTTCCACGTGTTTGTTCATGCGCATCAGATTCTTTATATCTTTCTATATTTGATGGAGGAAGGCCTTTAACTTCTGAATTGTATATAAATTTGGCATATACTAAAATGTGCTCATCTTTAACTCTAAAAAGTTTTGAGTCTGAAGAACCTCCACCTTCTTTGTTTGCCCATTTCAAATCTGCTATAAAATTTTCTTCGCCAAAAATCTCGTCACAGATTAATTTTAAATTTGCTTGTTCATTATCATCAATAGAAATAAAGATAAGCCCATCATCTGCTAATAAATCTCTTGACAAAGCTAATCTTGGATACATAAAAGTTAACCACGCTGAATGAGTACTCATGCCAGATAAATTAATAATTCTTTGAGCCTCATCTTCAGTAATTCCTATTTTCTGAGATAATTCAGCAGAGTTAAATTGAAAGTCATCAGAATAAACAAATCCATCTTTTCCAGTATTATAAGGCGGATCAATATATATGCACTTGATTTCACCAGTATAAGAGCTTAATAAATGTTTCAATGCATCAATGTTGTCGCCAACGATATAAAGATTTTCACTGTCTTTATTTTCCTCTTTAGAATTATGTTTAATATCAGGAGAAATATAAGTTTCTGTTTCTAATGAGCTTAAGTATTTTGCATAGGATTTTCCTAAAAATTTAAGTTCATATCCTTCTTTCGAAATCTCGACTTCTTCTTGTTTTAGAAAATCTTTAAATTTATCGATTTCAAATTCACCTTTATTATTGAAATATTGAGGAAATGTTTCCTTTAATTTCCTCATCTCGAGACTATTAGGTTTTATATTCTCATTTTCTTGTAGTTTATTCCCAATCATTTATTTATCCTCCTGCTTAACTTTCATAGATACCAAATCTCCAAAGTCTACATCTAAACTTTTTCCAATTCGGTATAACACATCCATTGAAACAAACTCACCTCTACCCATTTTCGATACTGTAGCTGGAGCAAGCCCAACTTTTTCCGAGAGGTCTTTTTTATTCATATTCTTATCTATCAGAATTTTCCATAGACCGTTATAACTAACTTTCATATTTTCATCTCTCACTTTCGTAGTTATGAAGTTTATTAATGTAATTATACCATATCACCTAGCATGTTTTAAGACATAAAAAAAGACGATGTAGTCCGAAGACCACACCGCCAAATTCTTATCTTTCTTCTGCATGAAGCTCATTGAGCAAATCTTTTGCTTGTTTAGCATAGGACTGTAACTCCTTTGAGTCTTCCTTATGTTTCTTAATCGCCCCTAAAATCGATTCTTTTTTCTCTTCTTGACCTTTCCCTCTATTTCTTGCTTTTAAGAGCTTAGAATCGAGGATACGGACGTTTGTATGTTCTTTTCCATTCTCATCAATG
>JAAZCH010000160.1 GCA_012513395.1 Tissierellia bacterium | reverse complement strand
CAACGCTATGATAGCTGGGCTTATGGGAGTGCTTTACGCACTTAAAGATACAGATATTATGGCTGATCTTGCAGGAGATGTGAGCCTTTTAGCTGTACCTGCTGAAGAATATGTTGAGCTGGCTTTTAGAAATGAACTTATCAAAGAAGGTAAAATTCAATTTCTAGGTGGAAAGCAAGAATTTATTCGCCTTGGAGTTTTTGACGACATCGATATGAACTTGATGCAGCACACATTCTCATCTGAAAATGAAGGAAATGACCAAATAAAAGCTACCGCAGCTTCCACTAACAACGGATTTATTGGACAAGAAATTCACTTCATCGGAAAAGAATCCCACGCAGGGGGCGCACCTCACAAGGGTATAAACGCACTTAATGCTGCAAATATTGCCCTAGCTGCAATCAATGCCCAAAGAGATACCTTCAAAGAAACTGATTACATCAGAGTTCATCCTATAATTACAAAAGGTGGAGATTTGGTAAATACAGTTCCAGCTGATGTAAGAGTGGAAACTTACGTAAGAGGTTCCAATGTGGAAGGAATTCTAGACGCGGCTGAAAAAGTAACTCGTTCTTGGAAAGCTGGAGCTATGGCAATGGGTGCTGAAGTAGAAATCAAAACCATGCCAGGATATCTTCCAGACAAACCAGATAGAAATCTAGTAGACGTAGTTTACGAAAACGAAGTTTTAATATTTGGAGAAGACCACGTTGTTAAAGATGCAGGTCACTTCACTGGAAGTTCTGATGTAGGCGATGTCGCAAGTATATTACCCACAATCCAAGCTAGCATAGGCGGAGTAAAGGGCGACTTCCACTCAGAAACTTACGAGATGGTGGATAGGGATATAGCATATTTAGGAGCTGCAAAAGTTCTAACTCTTTCAATAATCGACCTTCTATACGACGATGCGAGCGTAGCTAAAAAAGTAGTAGACGAGTTCAAACCTCTCTATACCAAAGAAGAATATTTGGAAACTTGGGGCAAAATTGGGAAAAGATTTAAATAAATATTGTAGACGTGGCATTGTATGCCACTTAAAGTTGCATACTTTCACTCACTATGCAGTATCAATAATTTACAAAAATACAAATTCAGAAATAAATAAAATTGTCAGGGATTTTCCAATTGAAAGTCCCTGACGATTTTTAATTTCCATATCAATAATTATTTACTTTAGCTATTCTAAAATATCCAGTTTTTAAACAAAGACGTAGTCAAATTTAAACTCTACAATCTTCACTGTCCCAATTTTATTTATTTAAATTTTCTACAATATATCCAGCTTTTTCGATTATATCTACAACTGAGCCATTCGGTGCGTAGTGTCCTGCTCCCACTAGAACAAAGGAGGTTTTTTTATCTTTTGATTCCAAAAGATCTATAATCTTCTTCGCCATCTCAGGATCCCGTGCTGAAGTCAAAATTTTTGCACTTTCGTCTTCTTCAAACATGGTTCCCAACGCTTTTTCATTTCCTTCATTCCAAATGTTAATTAGATTATCTACCCCTTTTAATGATTCCGCCATTTTTTCTTCTGATTTAATAATCTCTATTGCTTCTTTAATATTTTCTAAAAGGGCGTCTTCGTTATCTCCATAGAATTTCTTTAAAGTTTCTTTTTGGGTTTCCACAGTCTCTAGAGATATTATGGATTTCCCCGATAGGTTTGCCAAAGTTATTAGATAATTGTCTATTCCTATTATGGGAGAAATTGGATTTTGCGTAAGTGTCGGTATCATTAATAGTTGATTTAACACCGCCCAACCATCTAGATTTTCATACATACTTTCTTCCATTCCTAAACTAGTGGCGATTTCTTGATACTCTTTATACAATTCTTCGCCTAATTCATCTTTTAATTTTTTGCCATCGGTTCTAAATTGCATACCTTGAACTTCTTGAATCATTTTCGAATCTTGTGTATTGAGTTCTACAAAAAGTTCATCAGCTTCCTCAAATGCATTCATCCTACTTGCGTTTATGGGATACATTTTATAATCTCCTAGATGAATGGAGCCGAATAAATAAACTGTATTTCCCTTGTTTTCAATTTTGTAGAAAACTCCCTTGCCGCCCAAGTCATTGTCTGCATAAAACTTTTTAATAGCTCTCACATAAAATACAAAGGCCTCTTCCAACGTGACTTCATCATCTAGATTATAATCCGTTCCTTTTCCTCGAAGTATTTTATTCTCCGCCAAATATTTTATAGGTTCTGTTTCACCAGAAATATTTTTATCGTATTTGCCTAAGATATTATAAATATCCAGAAGAACTTTCCCCCTAGTCAATTTCTCATCAACTTTTTCTTCTTTAAATTCATTCTTAGATTCCATTCCAGTCGAAGATAATTTGATTTCAAATTGCTCCTTGAGTTTTTTTAATTCATCTTGGGTCGCTGGCTTTGTATAATCCTTCGCCAATGTCTCTTGGGAAATTTCCATAATTCCGATGAATTGGCTATCTGTAATATCACCCATAGCCCAAGGACTGATTTTTGGTCCCTCCATAGGAACACTTTCTGCCAAAACTGGAATTACTGGTAAAATAATCGCCATAACCAGCAACAACGCTACTAACTTCTTCTTCAAATTTTTCATAACTACCTCCACATTTATTTATTTTTTATAGACACTAGTCCATAAGAAATTTTGCTGACCAAAAGCACTATACCAAGAGATAAAGCTGGAACTATTCCAATTCCATCCATGGATAAAATTCCTAAGATACCAACGCCAAAGATTAATACTATCTGGGTGACTTTGTAGCTACTGTACGCAGCTTTATAGACTTCAACCTTTTCTCTCTCGTCTGAACTTTCCATCCAATCCTTTTGGAATTTTAAGGTGTATAAATCTCCGCGCTTTTCAGGATTATAGGATTTAATAAATTCGACAATCTTATCTTGTAACAATCCAGAAATCAAGATCGTTCCAAGCATTATTCCTGAATCCATTAGAGATATCATATAATTAGAAGAATTATACTTACCAAAACCTAAAGCAAATATGATGATTATAAAAATAATACCTAAGTCCGCCAGAATCATAGACAGTTAAACAAACTTTTCATCAACTATATCTTCATCATTTTGTATTGAGTTTTCTACTTTCTTTTTACCCAATAAGAAAAAGGTAAAAGGAAACAATATAGCTATAAGTGCAGTGATAACTAATAATTTACTATGATTTTGAAATATCAACATTTCTAAATTGTTTATTATATTTAGAAAACTTATCTTCCTATCAATTTGAGCTAGTAACAATCCAACAATAAAACCCAAAGCAAATAATTTTAACATAGAAAATAGCGGTCTTCTTTTAGTTTTATTCTTCTCCATCTCCATCCTCCTCATATGTAAATATATCCTCCACCGTCACGTCAAATACCTTCGCGATTTTAAGAGCCAAAGTTACTGATGGATTGTAGTCTCCTCTTTCGATAAGACTAATAGTTTGTCTGCTCACTCCCACGATGGAGCCCATCTCTTGTTGATTTAGATTTTTTGTTCCTCTAAATTCTTTTAGTCTATTAAGTAAAGGCATAAGCATATCCTTTCTTTTCAAATCAATTTCTTTCAATAATTTTTGTAAAAACTAAATGACAACTTTTCTTGTCATTTTTATTATACAAATGACAAATAAAGTTGTCAATCATTATTTTAAAAATCCTGAGAAAAATTATTTCCTCAGGATTGTCATTTCATATTTACATTTGATCTTCGTGTCCTTCTCGTAAGACGCTGTATTCTCCAGTTTCAGTATTTAAGTCGTAGATATTAAAATTGGTTTTCATATCTATTCCATCTATATGAGTCGCTAGGTTAATAGATGACGAGCCTTCTTCTCCACTTTGTACTCTGTGGAATACATGAGTTGGCCAAATTAATACTGAGCCACCTTCCACTACTCTCTCGCCATTATGCTCGATATAATCTGGAGTCACTACAAAACTTTCTATCTTTCCATGTTCCACACTATAAAGTTCTACATACCTAGTGCCTCGAAGTACAAATAGATTATCCTCTTGGTGAGTGTGCATGTACCAAGGTCTTTCAACATCTCCCACACTTCCAGGAGATACTGCTGCTTTCTTGTGAAGAACCACATCTACTGCGTCTACTTTCGGCACCATGGATTTAGTCATAACATCGAAGGCCACACCTTCTGTCCTTCTGAATTCTTTTAATTTAATAATTTTAAATAGTCCTTCAATTTCTCTAACTACAAAATCTTTATCCATTTCTCCTCCTTTAGAATAATTTATTTCAATTTGGCTACTTTCTAACTGTTAACCATATACCCTCTATAGTAGCCAATAAATCCTTAACTAAAAGAAATACTCCTTAAAATTCAAGGAATCAAAATTTTGACAAAGATCTCCATATCATTCTTTTTCGAGTACCCTCAGGGCCGGCAGGCCATATACGCTCGAAAAAGAATGATATTCCGACCTTAATAAAGTGTTTGTCATTAGTCTAGCTCCTTAAAATTCAAGGAGTATAAATTAAAATACGAAGTCTTCTAATGCTTCCAAATCTTTTATAATAATTATTTTGTTTCCAATTAAATCTATATATCCCAATTCTTTAAACTCTCCTAGCTTTCTCGTGATTGTCTCTCGCGTCAATCCTGAATAACTTCCCAGCTCTTCTCGATTCAAAGAAAGTTCTAGCTTAATTCCTTCTTTCGTCTCTACTCCTATGCTGTTTTTAAGTCTCAATAATAGACCTGCAGTTTTCATAGATGCATTGGAAGTGGACAGTCTTTGGATTAAATCTTCAGCCCACCTGATTCTTTCAAAACTCTTTTTCAAAATAATTTGTAAAGATTCAGGATTGGATAGAATGTATTCGTTAAACGTCTCCCTTGGTATAGCGATAATTTCTGAGTCCGTCAGAGTTTGAGCATTGTATAAATAGGATTTTTGTTCCAAAAGATTGAGTCCTCCTACGAAGTCCCCGTCTTTGTAAATGTAAAAAATCTGCTCTCTGCCTTCGATGGTATTGTAATATATCTTAACCTGCCCTTTTATAATGGCGTACATGTAATCTGCATGGTCTCCGGATTTAAATACAAAATCATCTACTCCAAGTTTCAAAAATTTAAGTTCTTTTAATACTTCATTCATATGAGAATCGTCAATACCTTGTAACAGCGGAAGATTTCTTATGGATTTGATAAAGGATTTGTCTTCGCCTAGGGAAACTACTTCCCTATCGATTAATTCCTTAATCTTCTCAATTCTTCTGCTTTCTTGCTTCACTCTTTCATGGCGCAAGGATTCACTAAAGAGTCTATTGGCATATATTTCAAATTCTTTTGCTATGTCCTTGTCCATAGGAGATACATCTTCTAATGTGTAGGGAATTCCCAGCTCTTCATATTTTTTCATGCCTGTGGTGTGATATGGTAAAATTTCTATTCTTTCCACCAAATTGCTAATGGGTTTTATAGTTTCAATAAATTCTTTCATAGACTTTTCGTTGTCCGTAAGTCCAGGAACCATTACATGTCTTGCCCAAATTTGTCCTTTAAACCCGTAGCCTTCCAGTCCATTTAGAAATTTCAAATAGGTATCGAAATCACCTTTGCAAATATTTTTAAAAGATTCCTTGTCGAAAGCCTTAACGTCCAATAGTAGAACGTCTACTAAGGGTAAAATTTTAGAAAAATACTTCGAATCACCAAAACCTGACGTATCTATACACGTATTAAATCCATCGTTTTTAAGCATCTCTAAGGATTTGTATAGAAATTCCCCTTGGAGCATGGGCTCGCCACCAGAAAATGTAATGCCACCTTCTTCTCCGTGATAGGTTCTGTATCTTCTTGCTATGTCCAAAATATCTTCAGGTGTTACTTCTTGTCCACCTTTTCTCGTTATGGTATCTGGATTATGGCAATAGGCGCATCTTAAAGGACATCCTTGAAGAAAAAATATGGTTCTATTACCTGGTCCGTCCAATAATCCCATGGATTCTATTGAATGAAGTCTTCCTATGACTTCTCCATCGTGCTTCAAAAAATCTCCTCCTTTTATAAAAAGGACACCTATGGAAATTACTTTCGTACATAGGTGTCCATATAGACTATTTGTCTAATGTTATTTTCTTACATACTTTCGTGGAAAGTTCTATTGATTACGTCTAGTTGGTGCTCCCTATCTAGTTGGTTAAATCTTACAGCATACCCAGAAACTCTAATGGTTAGATTTGGATATTTGTCAGGATTTTCCATAGCGTCCATCAATAATTCTTTGTCCATTACGTTGACATTTATGTGGAAGGCATCTTGATTGAAATAGCCATTCATTATATTCGTCAAGTTCGTAATTCTCTCTTCTTCATTTTTACCCAATGTAGAAGGAATTATAGAAAAAGTATTGGAAATTCCATCTTGGTT
>JAAZCH010000021.1 GCA_012513395.1 Tissierellia bacterium | reverse complement strand
AGAAGATGACTTTAGTGCCTTAACTCATGTAGTAGATGCTATTGTTAATAAATTTGTCTTTGAAGGAATTGATAAAGATGGAGACTTTTTATATAGGATAAAGTTATTGTTGCCGATGGAACTTGCATTTGAACTAAATTCTGATGTTTTTGAAAAGATGAGTGATAGACAAATGACTGATTTTAAAGAAAAGGCAGAAAAGTTACAATCTGATTTAAATGATGTAGAGAATGAAACCGATGAACATAAAAAGTATAAAAAGCTTCAAAAAATATTTGGAGAAGATTTTGAGGTTCCAGAAGAAGATAAGACAGCAAAGAAACAATATAATTATATACCAAGTTCCAGTTCTTCAGGGATGGAGTAACTTGTATGGATTTGAATTTAATAAAAAATGATTTATTAGATAAACCTTACTTATCAGGTATTAAGATAAAGAATAATGAGAGTTATAAAAATCAAAGCTATGATGTGAAGATTAAATGTGAGCTAAAGGTAGGCAGTTCATGGTTTCCAATAATAATAGGAATTCCAAACAACTGGGGACAGAATCTTGTTGATATTTATATTGCATTGGAAGAAATACCATATATTCCTCATATTGATAATAAAGGTAAGCTTTGCTTATATGATTTAGAAGGTTCTATTATAGAGAAGGATTTGTTGGGAATCTTAAATCAATGTATTTTGCGAGCACAATTGATAATTGAAGAGGGGATAAGTAAGAAAAATTGGAATGACTTTTTAGAAGAATTTGATTCTTATATATTATGCTTACCAGAATGGAAAAGGGCTAAAGCAGTTATACCAAATTTAGAATCAAGTAAAAAAATATCTTACTGTCCAACAAAAGAAATAAAAAAACAAAGAAGAAAGAATGAATCCTATTCACAATATCTAAAAAGAACTGAAGTAAATGATTATTTTGCAAGTATAGATACAAATGATTTTAAGGAATGGGGGTATAACAATTCAATTAAAAATGGATTGTATTTATATAGTGAAGCTAAGGATATTATTTATCCTCCTAAAATTGACAAACCAATATCTGTAGAATATTTGAACGTAATTTTTGAAAGTGTAAAAATTACATCAGATATAAGAAAAGTTATAAGAAAATCTAAAGAAGAATTGTTTACTATATTTGAAGTCAAACAACCCAATGGTATTTCTAATACTTTTGGTGTTATTATAAAAGCTCCATGTTTTAATACGGATTCTACTCTTGAATTAAAGAAAAAGACGGAAATAATTCCCTTATATGTAGAAAGGCTGGATGAACGTAGTCTTTTAAACAGAACTTCTTTTGACGAAAATATTTTATCTAACAAAGAGTATCTTTTAATAGGATGTGGCTCAATAGGTGGATATGTATTTAACAACTTGATAAAATCAGGATGTAAAAGTATTACCTTGATAGATCACGATATACTGCAGTCAGAAAATATTTACAGGCATTTACTTGGAAGAGATTATATTGGGGATTATAAAGTAGAAGCACTTAGAAAATTTGGAGAGAGAAGTTTACCTGGTTTAAAAATAAAAACTATTGCTGAAAAAATACAGGATGCAATTGATGATTGTGGTATAGATTTTAATGATTATGATTATGTAATTGCGGCAACAGGAAATGCAATTGTAAATATGTGGATAAATGACTATATAAATACTAATAAAATTAATACTCCTGTATTTTATATTTGGAATGAAACGCTAGATATAGGTTCTCATGTAGCAGTAATCCAATTTGAAAAGGGAGGTTGCTATGAATGTATTTTTAAACGAGATGAGGTATTGGGGTTATATGATTCTACTTCATATTGTAAGCCAGGACAAAGTGTTACAAAAAATGTATCTGGTTGTAGTGGCACCTTTATACCTTATGGTTCTCTTATATCTATTCAAAGTAGCGTATTATTTATTGATTTGCTTAAAAAATTTGCCGAAGGAAGAATCGAAGAAAATATAGTAGTCTCAGAAAAAGGCGATGATTATTATTTTAAAAAATCGGGCTTTATTTTATCAGATAACTATAATAATCAAAAAGATAAAATTTCTACAATAAAAGGCAATGAATTTAAAAATATT
>JAAZCH010000159.1 GCA_012513395.1 Tissierellia bacterium | reverse complement strand
GCAAAAATTACTATGGCAGATGATTTGGAGAGAATGGAATATTTTCCTGACAATTACTACAATTTTCACCCAGGTTCTCACACAGGTCTAGGAGTGGAAGAAGGAATTCGTTTAATTATTCAGCTTTTAAATACAATTATGACCGAGGACCAAAGGACCATTATTTTACTGGAAGGCATGAGTGGAAAAGGTACGGAAATAGGATCTAAGTTTGAAGAATTAGCGGAAATTATAGAAGGCGTAGAACTAAAAAATAAAATAGGAGTATGCCTAGATACCTGCCATCTTTGGGAAGCAGGATATGATATAAAAGACAATCTAGATGGAGTTTTGGATGAATTCGATAAAATAGTGGGTTTGGAAAAACTTTATGCCATCCATTTAAACGACAGCAAAAATGAATTAGGAGCTTCGAAAGATCGCCACGAAAAAATTGGAGAAGGGAGTCTTGGAATTGAGGCGATAAAAAATGTTATAAATCATCCAAAGTTAAGACATTTACCTTTTAATTTGGAAACTCCCAACGAACTAGATGGATATGAAGCTGAGATAAAGTTACTGAAAGAGTTATTTGTATAAATTAAATGATGGAGATAAGGGATTGTTTATAGATAAAAAAAATAAAAAAATTCTTGGGCTAATAGCATTTATAGGAACGGGTATCGGCTTAATTATTTCTTCAATAAAAAGTACCGATAACACTCTTTTGATGATGATTTTGGGCATTATTGCTATTTTCTATTTTGTTGGACTAAAGGAATACTATAAAGAATTGATGGAACATAGAGAAGGGAAAAAACTCCATAAGAGTTATAGCGTTTTAGCATCTTCGTTTTTTGCAGTAACTATTACTTGGTATTTAAATCATACTTTGAATCTTGGACCAGTAGTGGCTAATGGAATCGTGGGTGTTCTAGCTTTGTTAATTTTGCCCAAAAGTTTAGCTGGAATGACTTTCACATCTTCTTTTGTGGGAATGAGTTCCTTGGCTGTAATTCCTTCTTTGGCAGCTGCGGGACTGGGTGGAATAATTGTAGGACTGATTATTCTTACGACGGGTGAAATATATGTAGGAATAGGCGGAAAAGGTGGAACTACTGCAGCTATTTCTACTTGGATTACAAAATTTATTTTGGGAATATTTAATTAGGAGAAGATATGGAAAAAATAATAATTTTGGCAGTCTCTTTGATAGCGGGAACTAGCACATATATAATCTCCCGCACATTTAACAAAGGAGCTGTCGTAGGCTCAGCAGTAGTGACCTTAATGTCAGGCATAATTTTTCCCTTATTATTTCCACAAATTGGAGGAACTTTAGCTACCATGGGAGCTTGCGCCTCTTATGCAGGAATGGTAGATAATATTAAAGCTAAAAACCTTAAAGAGATGCTAGCAATATCACTTATTACAGGAATTATTTTTATCATTGCAAGCTCTGCTTATAACGGTATTGGCGGAAAACTAGGAACTATCGCTGCAATAGCATGTTTTTCGTGGTTTGGACTTAAAAAGGTTTTAAGAACATTTAAATAATAATTGAAAGATATATGGATTTTTAAAAATTTACTTTAATCTATATATCTTTTTTTATTTTAGCATTTATAATTGACAATAGGCTTATAAAAAGCAAAACCTTGTCACTAACTGTCAAGGTTTTTTCTTTTATATCTCTTATAGCCCAGTATGGTAAGAACGCAAATGACCAAACCTAAAGTAGCAGGAATTATTATAGAATTTCCAGCATCTCCACTAAATATTACACTCCATAAGATTTTTAATATTGCAGCCCCAATTACAGTTCCCAATAGAATCTTTAAGTTTTTTCTCCAAGCAGATAATATTAGTAGTACAAAGAAAATTGGAACTAAT
>JAAZCH010000158.1 GCA_012513395.1 Tissierellia bacterium | reverse complement strand
TCCTTATTAGCTCCAGTAAATGCACCTCGTTCATATCCAAAAAATTCACTTTCTAATAAATTTTCAACAATGGCACTGCAATTTATTGCAATAAAAGGAGAATCACATCTCTTTGAGGTATTATGAATCGACTGGGCAAATAGTTCTTTTCCAACACCGCTCTCTCCATAAATAGCAATATTGGCATCAGATTTAGATAAGCTAAAAGCTTTCGATTTTACTTCACTAATAACTTTACTTTCTCCTAGTATATCTTTAAACTCATACTTTGCCCTATATTTATTCTTATTTGCAATCTTTTTCTTTATGTTAATTTGCCTGTTTACATCATCCCAATAATCAGAGATTGTAAAATATCCAAATATCTGATTGTGTAACAATATATAGTTTTGGCTAAAAATATAAGACTTATCCTTAAATGTTACAGGTTCATCTCTATATCGTTTAATCTTGCTACTAAAATTATCTGAAAATGAACAATAAAAATCAAAAATATCCCAAATGCTATTTCCAATGATTTGATCCGAATTTAGATTAGTAATTTTTTCTATATACTGATCTACATGATAAATTTTATAATCTGGTGTAAATAGAACTACACCCATTTTTACACTTTCTTCTCCTAAAAGCGAATAAAAATAATACATATCCATTTCTATTCCAGTAGATTTGTATGAAAAACAAACATTTTTTGAATATTCAATAAATTTAGAACTATTTAAAACAGTACTAAGTCCTAAAATATATGCAAGTTCAATTATTGTAAATATACTTAGATTTCTACTCTCAACTCTAAATTTATTTAAAAAATTACCTTCGATATCAAAATTCCCAAAAATACACACATTTTTTGTATTTACTAAACTTATTGTTTCAGGAGTAGATATTTCTATTTTGCTTGAATCTACTCCCAAATCAATTAAAAGTTGTTTTCTTTCTTTTCCAATTGTATAGTCTTGACATATAACTGTAATTTTATCTCTTTTAGTAACTGTATTAACAGAATCGATTAATTCTTTATTTAAGGTATATTTTGAGACAACAGTTATAGCATCTTTGCCAGTATATTTTCTTGAATATCTTGAAAGTTCTGGAGTTAATAACAAAGATACATCTGCATCAATAAATTCAAATTTACTAGATTCTATTGACATTGTAAAAATATCAACTATATCGCCAAATATTTTATTTAAAATCTTTTGATGATATCTTGCAGAATGCTCTGTATAACTAATGATAACAATTCGTTTTTTCACTTTTATACCTCTATATTTTAAATTAAGAACTTTGTATATTAAAATCTTATTTTAAAATCTTTAACGCTTCTTCATAAACTCTATCGCCAGTTATTTCCAAATGATCGTAAACTTTTTCTCCAGGTCCTGATTCTCCGAATCGATCTAGTCCTATTACTTTTCCATCTAGACCAACGTATTTATACCATGGCATGGTTGCTGCAGCTTCTATGGAAACCCTTGCTTTGATATCCTTAGGAAGTACTTCTTCTTTGTACGAATCGTTTTGTGCATCAAATTTTTCCATACAAGGCATGCTTATTACTCTAACTCCATAGCCTTCACTTTCTAGCTTTTCTTTTGCTTCAATACAATATTGAACTTCTGAGCCACTGGCCATTAGAATAATATCCAACTCGTCATTTTCTTTAGAAAGTATATATCCACCTTTTTCTACAC
>JAAZCH010000157.1 GCA_012513395.1 Tissierellia bacterium | reverse complement strand
TTCCTGGAGGAATTACCGGACTAACCGCAGAAGATGCCGCAGTTACTGCCGCTGAATAAGGAAGAGAAAAACCTTTTTTAACCATTTCTGGTACCAATAGTTTTGATTGCATAGCTGCATCTGCATTTGCTGAACCTGAAATTCCTCCCATCAGTGCACTTAATAATACGTTAACTTGTGCAAGACCACCCTTAGTATGCCCTACCAATACATTGGCAACATCCATCAACGCCTCGCTTATGCCTGAATAATTCATAATCGAGCCCATCATTATAAAAAATGGAACTGCCAAATATGGAAAAGACTCTATTGATGTAACAAACTGTTGAATTACCATTTCCATGGGCATAGTCGTATTTAAAAATACAAAGTAGAACAAGGATGAACCCATCAACGAAAACGCAATTGGTATGTTCAAAAAGAATAATACAAATAAAATTATAACTGGTATAATCGATTGCATAATTACATACCTCCTTCGGAGTCATAAGCTCCGTCATCTTTTACTAATATTTTCGCAAAACTTTTTACAGTATTGATTAATGAATAGATTGTTATCAACGCAAAAGATAATACAATACTAGAATTTATATACGCATATGATACTTCAAGTGCTGCTGTTATTTTCTTTGAACCTATAACGTAGCTAAAACTAAAGTACAACATAGCTATAGCAATTACTGCGATTATTAAAGAAGTAATAAAATCTAATACTTTCCTGCCTTTTCTTGGCAATAAATTTACCAAAACCTCTACACCTATAAGAGAATTCGTTCTGTAACTGTTAGCGAGTCCTAAAAATATTACCCAAACAAATGCTCCAACAGCTATTTCCTCAGCCCAAAAGTAAGTAAACTTTAAAAAATATCTTGTAAATACATTCATAATCACCAGAACCGAAGTAACTATCATAAATATGCTACCAAGATACAGCTCAAAATTGTTTTTAAATTCTTTCAAAATTTTATCCATATTTTTTCTGCTCTTTCATAATAATTTTTAATTCATTATTTTTTGTTGTGAAACTTGTCCAATTCGTTCACTATTTCATCATAGATTCCTGGAGTCCATTTCTCAAACTTATTAAATACTGGATCTGCAGCATCCATGAACGCCTTGGCATCTACGTCATGAAAGTTTACTCCTTCAGCTTTTAATAACTCTACATATTCATTTTCCAATCTCTTAGTCTCTTCTAAATTTTCTTGTCCTCCCTTATCAAATTCTTCTTGGATGATAGTTCTTTGTTCATCGGTCAAACTATCCCATACTTTTGTAGAAATAGTAATTGCTGATACCCCAAGAAGGTGGTTGGTATAAGAATATTCTTTTACATTTTCATATTGACCAGTTCCGTAATAAGTCATTATAGAACCTTCTACCCCATCTATAACACCTTGTTGCAAAGCCGCATAAGTGTCAGGATAAGGCATTGAAACAGGATTCCCACCCATAGCCTCTATGGTATATGTATAAAGTTGACTATTAGGCACTCTGATATTTAATCCATCCATATCATCAGGTGTTACAATTGGTTTTTTTGTCATCATACTTCTAAATCCAAATACCCAATCCAATCCTAAAACTTTTATTCCTAAGTCTTCTGCTTCTTTGTTTAACCTTTCTACTATCGGACTGTCTAATATAGCGAAATACTCATCAAAAGTTTGGTACAAGAATGGTCCTGTTATTGCATTGTAGTCAGCAATATAATCTCCTAGAAAATTTACTCCATCTACTAATATCCAATCTGATCCTTGAACTATTTGCTCCATACCATCTTTTCCAATTGGCAAAATTCCATTTGAAAATAATTGAAGTTCTAAACTTCCACCCGAGCGTTCATTAATATTTTCTACAACTTTTTTCAAAGAAATAGCTGTTTGTTCATCGTCAACAAATTTAGTGCTTACCTTTAGTACCTTAGTTCCTTCGCCTGTGCTTTCATTTTTCGCTCCATTTCCACAACCTACAAGACATATAATTAATAAACAAGTCATAATGATTGCCAAATATTTTTTCATTCATATCCTCCTAAAAATTAGTAATAATTTTTTAAATTGTAAATGCAAAATAACATAAATAAAGTACTTTAATCTATTCTCCTTTCTTTTTGTATATCTTTTGTAAAGCGAAAAAATAACCACAAACAAGCCGCCTTCAATGGCTTATTTATGGTTCTCTCTTCTCTAACCTGATTTTAAATTATTTTACAAAAGTCATATTTACTTTACACAAATTTTACATGTTGATAAAATTGTAGCATTAGGGAAATCGTTTGTAAATAAATCTATTTTTTAACTTTTAATATATGTAAATTATTTAATACAAAAAATCTCCAGAGTCAGCTTTCCTGATTTTGGAGATTTTATATCTTTAAATATTTTCTTCAAATATTTCAGATTTGTATTTGTCTTTTAAAGAATCCAATTTTTTCAAATAAGCTTCTTGTTGTTTTACTCTAAGTGCTTCACTTCTTACATCTTCTTTTACACTTTCAAATGTAATATTAGCAGGATCAGATTTTGAGTTTAATTTGATAATGTGGTATCCAAATTGTGTTTTTACAGGTTCAGATACTTCTCCTGCTTCCATGCTAAAAGCCTTGTCTTCAAATTCTGGGACCATAGCCCCTCTTGGAAATTCTCCTAGTTCGCCGCCTGCATCTTTTGATGGACAAGATGAATATTCCATTGCAGCTTGGGCAAAGTCTTTTCCTTCTTCAATTTCTTTTTTGATTTCCAGTGCTTTTTCTTCTGTGTCTATTAAGATATGGCTAGCATTTACCAATTCCTTTGCAAACACAGCTTTATTATCTTCAAAGTATTTTTCTACTTCTTCGTCAGAAACTGTTTCTCCACTTAGAATTTTTGAAAATGCATAATTTTTCAATAAATTATCTACCGTATGATCAAGAACAACTTTAAATTCTTCTTCTTCATTA